>JBCBZE010000079.1:0-11635 GCA_039815505.1 Bacteroidota bacterium
CAATTCCGCAATATCCATCTGGGAAAGCTCCGCTATATTATTCCCATCTACCTTAAAGTTTAAGGATTCTTTCTTAAGCCGGGAACCATTGCAGCTAGGACACTGAATTTTGTCCATATACTCTTTGGCCCAGCGTTTTATTGAACTGGATTCTGCTTGCTCGAACTGACTTTTTATAAAGTTGGAAATACCCTCGTAATCTATCTTATACTCGCGCTTTACACCCAAAGTCTTTGAATCGATTTCAAATCGCTCTTCCCCGCCGTACAAAATTATTTGAATCGCCTCTTCCGGAATTTTTGAAATAGGGTCTGTCAGTTCAAAATTATAGCGTTGTGCTATGGTCTCTATCTGTTTAAACGCCCAAGATTTTTTATACTCACCAAGGGGCGCTATACCCCCTGATGTAATTGTCAACTTTTTATTGGGAAATATTTTATCCTCATTTACTTCATAGATGTGCCCCAGACCATTACAATTTTGACACATTCCTTTTGGGGAGTTAAATGAAAATGTATTTGGCTCGGGTGTTGGATAGGATATCCCGGTGCTCGGGCACATTAGATCTCTACTAAAATACCTTGGTTCCGTTTGCCCTTCCTCCAAGACCATCAATACATTGTTTCCGCTATACATGGCCGTGTTGATGGACTCGGACAATCTCTTGTCCATCTCCTCGTTGTCCGCCATTTTTAAACGGTCTATAACAATTTCAATATCATGGGTTTTGTAGCGATCTATCTTCATTCCTTTTACTAGATCTTTTATTTCCCCATCCACTCTTACCTTGACAAACCCTTGCTTGGCAATCTGCTCGAACAACTCCCTATAGTGACCTTTTCTAGATTTGATGATCGGTGAAAGGATATTTATCTTTTTGCCATCGTAAGCCGTTTTGATCAACGTTTTAATCTGATCATCACTGTAGCTTACCATCTTTTCGCCCGTATTGTAGCTGTATGCATCAGCAGCCCTTGCAAACAATAATCTAAGAAAATCATAGACTTCCGTGATGGTACCAACGGTGGAACGGGGCGATTTTGAAGTGGTTTTTTGCTCTATGGCTATAACTGGGGAAAGACCATCTATTTTATCGACATCGGGACGTTCCAATCCGCCTAAAAATTGGCGGGCATAAGCAGAAAAAGTCTCTATATAACGTCGCTGACCTTCAGCATAGATGGTATCAAAGGCGAGAGAGGATTTTCCGCTTCCCGATAAACCGGTTATGACCACCAGTTTTTCCCTAGGAATCGTTACATCTATATTTTTAAGATTGTGTACCCTGGCACCCCTAACCTCTATACTTTCTTCGTAATTGACCATTTTCAATAGCAAAGTTGCAAAGTTACAATTTTGACAACTAAAATGGAAGCTAGGTGTATTTAGTTTTGCCATTTAATAGCTTAGCTATAAATTAGTAATTTCATTAAAAAAACAGGAGCGTATGCAGCTTTTAGGAATTGGTTCTCGAATACAACATATCGATTTTGGAAAAGGGGTGGTAACCAATGTTACTTCCAGACATTATTGGGTCACTTTTATCGAAAATGGATTGGAAACCATTGATTTGGATGCGGATTTTGAAATTATAGAAACCGTGGAGGACGAGGTGGACACCATAAGTTTTTCAGAAGTTGAGCAATCCCTTATTTCTATATTGAATCGTTGGAGCGATGCCTCACGAATTACTCCATTGGGCGATAAATGGAAAAATGGGCGCATAATATTACAACCAGGTGATGCTAATTTGACCCATAAAGAACTCCCCATCACAACTTTTTTTCATAAAATCGTGATGGTGCGTGATAGATTAAGGGTGATGGAGCAAAAGATAAATTCCTCTTCCAATTTGGATGATCAAGAAAAAATCGATTTGCAACAATATATCACCAGAATATATGGCAGTCTTACTACATTTAATGTTCTTTTTAAGAACAATAGCGATCAATTTGTTGGGGAACGTAGTAAATAAGGTAGGGAAAACTTTGTCATGCCATTGGAATATTATTGTACCTTATGCATCTCAAATATAAATAATGCGTTCACTTCGTGCTTTCATTTTAACTACCCTCTTTCTTTCCTTTTCCAATTTTGAAGTAGATGCGCAGGATCACGCATCTATTATTTTGGATGCGGATACCGGCAATGAGGTCGATGATTTCTATGCGCTCGCAAGAATTTTGTTGGAACCCAAGGTTAACGTTACGGCTGTAAATGCAACACATTGGCAAACCAGCCATTGGGCTGTTGAAAAAAGTATGGAAAATAGCCATAGACTTAACCAACAACTATTGGGAGAGATGGGCATAAAGATAAAGACCAATAGGGGAGGAGCTTCCCGAATGTACGATTGGGGAGATAGGGCTCAACATTCGGCAGCGGCATATGAAATCATAGAACAGGCAAAAGATCTAAAAGAAGGTCAAAAACTTACTATTATGGCCTTTGGAGCACTTACCAATGTGGCTTCCGCGGTTTACATAGCACCTAGTATAGCATCTAAGCTAAAATTATATTGGCTGGGAACTACATACGATTTTGAAAAAGGAATTCTTAACAAGAACGATTTTAATTGTATGATGGACCCTTTCGCCATAAATTTTTTGTTATTTTCCAAGGCCGAACTACATATTATGCCCGTCAACACAGCTGCCAGTTTAGTTTTTGAAATGGAAACTGTAAAAACAATATTTAAAACCCATTCCTTAGGAAACTTTCTTTTGAATAGATGGAATACCCATTTGGATGGTTCTAGGGCAAATAGGGTAATTTGGGACCTGGCATTGGTAAATGCATATATAAACCCTAAATGGGTAGAACAAGTTGAGATTATCACCTCCAAAGATAACGGGGATAGAAAAGTCTTCTATTACAAAAGTATTGATGCCGATGCCATGCGGGAAGATTTTTTTGATAAAATTCTCGCCTTCAAAAGACCAAAATAAACGTTAAACCACTTTTTTCTCGCTAAGATATTTCCAATATCGTTTGGGGACGTGCTGTGTATGTAATTTTTTGTTGATACGGGATTTAATATTGGTACTTCTAAAATAATTGTTCCATAAATCCTGATAGCTATACTCTTCTTCCAAGAATCGGTCGCTTTTTAGGGTACTGTTGGCATATACTTCCTTAAGGTTTAAAGCTATTATTTCCGTATGCTTCAGATTATAATAAAGCCCATATTTTCTTTTCACATCATAAATAATCCATTGTTGATCCGCATACCTAGACCTAAAATGTTTTGAGACAAGGGGAAGTACATTAAAGTCTGGCTCGATAGCTGAAAAATAAATATGATCCTTGGTCAATTGAAAGCGTACAAAAGCTTCCATACGGTGTTTTTCCCGGCCGACCATTTTGGCCAATTGGCTTATTTTTAGAACAAGGTCATCGCCATAATCAGAAGCAACGGAAGATGTTTCGGCGAACAATTTCCGAACATATCCATAAAGTAGCAACTCTATTCCCTTAGCCTCGCTCAGAAAGGCAAAGTAGATATTCTTTATGGCCAAATTACTTTTTCTTTGAATACCGTTCCAAACCCTTTTGGCATTTTCTGTTTGGGTAAAAATCACTTCCGTTTCAGAAAATAGACCTTCCTGACTTTTTGAATCTTTTTGGATATCCGAAACAGCCAGTTTTTCATCAAAGGCCTTAAAAATGCATGTTAGAAATCCGTTAAAGCTCCCATCATAAATTAAAATTTTCGCATTTTCCATAATCAATTGAATAAACTTAATTGTGTACTATAGGTAGATCTGAATTTTCCTGTTGAATTTTGTAAAATAAGCCCCTTAATGGTGTGGGGTTCTAAATCTTTATGTCCCCATAACCGAGAATTACAAATCATAAAGTATTTTGCCCTATTCAATGCTACTCCCATGTTTTTAATATGCTCCCAGTTTAATTTGCGATACTTCCGTGCTTTGAGTATCCGGTTCACGGATTGCACTCCTATACCCGGTACCCTTGCCAAGAGCGACTTGTCCGCTTTATTAATATCTACGGGAAAGTAATTGGGGTTTCGCAATGCCCAACTTAATTTAGGATCGATATCCATATCTAAGTTAGGATACCTATCGTTCAAAATCTCATTAATGGCAAACCCATAAAACCGCAATAACCAATCGGTTTGATAGAGTCTGTTTTCCCGAAGCATGGGAACCTGGGAACCAATGGCGGGTAAACGATTATCCTCTGCTACGGGAACATAACCTGAGTAATAGACCCGTTTCATATTATAGGCCTTATAATAGTAAGTGGCAGAGTACATGATATCCTTGTCCGATTCTCCCGTTGCACCAATAATCATTTGAGTGCTTTGCCCGGCAGGGGCATAGCTAGGTGTACTTTTGATAATTTTTTTTTCAGCTTTATACCGAATAATTTCATTTTTAACCTTCAGCATAGGTTTTGTAAAATCCTCATGCTTTTTATCCGGAGCCAATAATTTTAAACCGGAAACGGTCGGAATTTCTATGTTGACCGATAAACGATCGGCATATAACCCTGCTTCATACATTAATTCATCACTGGCACCGGGAATGGACTTTAAATGGATATAGCCATTGAAATTCTCTTCCAAACGTAATTTCTTGGCCACTGTTACCAGCCGTTCCATAGTATAATCCGGGTTTTTAAAAATACCGGAACTCAAAAAAAGCCCTTCGATATAATTCCTTCGATAAAAGTTGATGGTGAGATCTACGACCTCTTGAATTTTAAAGGCGGCCCTTTTTATATCATTGCTCTTGCGCGTAACACAATAGGCACAATCAAAGATGCAGTGATTGGTCAATAATACTTTCAAAAGGGAAACACATCTACCATCTTCCGTGTAGCTATGGCAAATGCCCATACCCGTACTATTGCCTAGGCCTTTGGTGTCGTTAGCTCTCTTGCTACCACTACTGGCACATGAAACATCATATTTTGCAGCATCGGCCAGTATGTTCAATTTTTCCCTTATACGAATGAAAGACATAATTGTGAATTGTAATTATTCCAAAAATATGGAATAATTCCTAATATTGGAAATATTCCAATAAATATTTTGGAAATATTCCAAATTGTGTATATTTGAATATGGAAAATGAATTAGATATAGCCGCAAAACGTTTTACGGACATAAGAAGGGAATTAGGACACACCCAAGCTGATTTTGCAAAACTTTTAGGAATTTCCAATACCACCGCGGATATTGAACGCGGGCGTACCAAGTTATCGGGAAAGGTAGTTGCCGAACTTTTAAAGCAATATGATATTAATCCGCTCTGGTTGTTTGGTGATAGCAGTCAGAAACTCCTGAAACCCACCAACACAAATGTAATTCCCAAAGTGGTCACTGTAGATACCTCGGAAAACGAGAATATGGTTTTGGTGAACGCCAAAGCCGCTGCCGGATATCCTCAAAATATTCAAGATACAAGTTGGTATAGACAGTTACCCGCCTTTGACCTTCCTATCCCAGAGTTCCGTAATGCCACCTATCGGGGATTCCAAGTAGAAGGTGATAGCATGCTTCCTAATCTAAGGGCAGGTGAGTGGGTATTGGCCAAAGCAGTAGAACATGTTGATGATGTAAGCCCAAACAAGATGTATGTGGTGGTTTTACAGGATGCCGTATTGGTGAAAAAGATAGAGAAGTCTCCAAACTCCCATCATATCATGCTTATTTCGTTGAACGAAACTTACCCGCCATACGCTATAGAACCGCATCAGATTCAAGAATTATGGCAGGTGAACAGTAAAATTACTTTTGGGGTGGACGCCACCACCGAAAAAGGGTTGTTAAAGCAGCTTCAGGAATCCATGGATGAGTTAAAAAGTCAATTTAAAAAAACCGCCAATTAGTTATAAGCCCGTATTTCCCCCATTTGTAGGGTAATAGGTCCCAATTCATGTGATTTTGGAAGAAAAGTTCCGCTCTCCATTTCCTGCCAATTATCCCAAGTAGCCTCTATACCGCCGATGGGAATAAGCTGAACCCACATTTGATAACTTTCGGGAATACCGTTTTCCTGTAATTTCCACAGATAGGTATCTCCCGGGGTAGTACCACCGCTGGTATATTTTACCAAAAGGCCTCTAGATCCGTCTTTCATAATAACAATACCTCTTTTTACTCCTTGGTCAAAAACCTTAAAAGGAGCTACCAACCAGAAAGAATCGTTATTGAATAATGAAGTGGCTCTTTTGAGTATTTCCTTTTTATCCTTGCCCAAAACCTCAATGCCATTCCTATAAACCGTACTTCTTTCCATAGCATTCGGATGTAACGATACTACATAATTATCCCATTCTACCTCTACATGACCCAGTTTCTTGTCCCAAAGGAATTGATGAGCCCCATTTCTAAAGGACCACTCCAAATAACGCGTGTTTTTATAGGCCTCATGATGCAACGCCTTAAGCATTTTATTGGCAAGCATATCGGCTTCAAAACTTTCTTCCATTTCGGGAAGGGGTTCGTTATAGATAAGATATAGAATACCATAGGATATTATGCTCAAAAGCACTAGACCAATAATTATTTTAAGAATTGATTTGAATATTTTTATGATAATACAGGTTTTTACTTCTATTCGTTAGTATTTTTTTTGTGGTGTCGCCAGAATGTAGGCAAACTAAATTTTTAAGATTTAAAACCCAACTGCCGCATCATCACCCCTCTTGTCGGCACCCCCTTCCAATTTCCCATTGGGCAATATTCGAATTGCATCTACCTTCCCGATAATAGGGGTACGTTCCTCATTAATGATATAACCTTTTGATTTAAGGTCGGACTTTAGTTCTTCTGAAAAACCTTTGGGTTCAAAAATAACCATATCCGGGAGCCACTGGTGATGAAATCTTGGTGCGTTTACCGCTTCCTGTATACTCATGTTAAACTCATAGGTGTTTAGGATGGTTTGTGCCACCGCCGTAATGATAGTAGATCCACCAGGAGTTCCCACCACCATCCAGAGCTTTCCATTTTTTTCAACAATGGTAGGTGTCATGCTACTCAACATGCGCTTTTCAGCTGCAATACTATTGGCTTCCGCACCGATAAGTCCAAACATATTGGGGATTCCCGGTTTGGCACTAAAATCATCCATTTCATTATTAAGGAAAAAACCAAGTTCGTCACAATAGAGCTTAGATCCAAAGGCTCCGTTTAAGGTAGTGGTGACCGCTACTGCGTTTCCCTCTTGGTCTACAATGGAATAATGGGTAGTTTCCATACTTTCAACAATTTGTAGGTTCCCCCGTTCTATTTCAGAGGATTTGGTCGCCTCATCGAATGAAAAACTTTGCATACGTTTATTAAGGTAAGCATCGCTTAATAATACGTCCAATGGAATATCCACAAAGTCGGGGTCTCCTAAATAATAATTACGGTCGGCATAGGCCCTTCTTGAGGCTTCTGTAAATAACTGAATCGATTTGGGGGAATTATGACCAAAGTCCGATATTTGGTAAGGCTCTATCATCTTAAAAATCTGATTTATGGTCACTCCACCACTACTGGGGGGACTCATGGATATGAGCCTAAGTTCTTTATAATCAAAAACAATGGGTTGCCGCCATTTTGCCTCATACTTTTCCAAATCCTCTTCGGTAACGTATCCTCCTTTTTCTTGTATAAAGGCGGCTAAAATTTTTGCGGTTTCTCCCCTATAGAATTCATCCCTACCATTTTTGGCTATGCGTTTAAAGGTTTGTGCCAAGGCCGGATGTTTTACGGTATCCCCCGCTTTGAAAGCTTGTGCAAACAATGTACTGTCCCCGCTAACTTCTTTAACCGCCTGTCTAACGTATGCGAAGCGAGCCGCCTGTTTTTCCGTAACGACAACACCGTTCTCCGCAAGGGCTATTACTGGTGCAAGTATATCTTCTATAGGTAAAGATCCAAATTTTTCATGGACTTCAAAAACACCCGCTATGGTTCCGGGAACCCCAACAGCGGTTGCGCCCAAGGTACTTTTTCCCGGTATTACATTGCCCAAGGAGTCCAAATACATATCCTTATGGGCGGCTAGAGGAGCCTTTTCCCTATAATCCAAACTACCAATATCACCATTGTTTTTCCTATAGACCATAAACCCGCCTCCACCAATGTTACCAGCAAAAGGATAAGCAACAACCAATGCAAGTTCGGTAGCGACCATGGCATCAAAAGCATTACCCCCTTTTTTAAGGATATCCGATCCAATTTTGGAAGCTTCCGCCCTAGCGGAAACGACCATGGCGTTATCCGTGATCAAACCCGTTGGAGCTGCTGTTTGTTTTTTACAATGCACAAAGAGCATTACAGTGGATAGAAGAAGGAACTTTATAATTTTTCGCATATTGAAAAAGGTTGATTTTGTCTTGGGTATGGATGTTATGTACTTAAATCCGTTTCTAGCAATGATTTGTATTTCCGTTTGGAAAAGATAATCAATTCCTCAAAAAAGGATGTAAATTCCGACTCAAATTTATCATAGTGCTCCTCTAAATCAATAATGGCAAAATTCATTTTGGATTTGTTTTTGGTCCTACGGTTCATTCCGTTCAGGACCCTTCCTATACCATCGAGTTTGGCATAGTTATAAATCCAATTATCTGCAATCATATAGGGCATCATCCGCTTTATACCATCGGGAAGCAGTTTATAATTGTCCTCCAGTAAATCATAAAAGGCCTCTACAAATTCATCCAACGGAGTTTTGGAATAAGTTGACCAGTTTTTAGCCAAAAAATGATCATAAAATATATCTACGATGACCCCGCTATAATGGCTGTAATTCTTATGAAGTCTTTTAGTACTTTTTCGCACCGTAGGGTGTGCATCCGTATAGGTATCAATGGCTCTATGCAATAGAATGCCTCTTTGTATATTCTTGGGGAGATGCTTGTATTTGTTTCCCCTTATACTATCCGCAATAAAGTTCCCAACGGTAATTTCATCGTTCTCAAAGGATAAATAAATATGGGCCAGAAAATTCATGAAAGGAAAAAACTTCTTAAAACCGAATTTACGAATTCCAAAACAGAGGATTGCCCCCAGACCTGTATATTTGCAAAAACTTTTAAGAACGCATGACACTTATTAAATCCATTTCAGGTATTCGAGGCACTATTGGTGGGTACCCAAACGACAATCTTACTCCCATTGATGCCGTAAAATTTGCGGCGGCCTATGGAATATGGCTAAAGGAATACTCCAAGAAAGAAAAATTAAAAGTGGTCATTGGGAGGGATGCCCGACTTTCTGGTGAAATGATTCAAAATTTGGTCGTATCCACCTTGATCGGCCTTGGAGTAGATGTCCTGGATTTGGGATTGTCCACTACCCCTACCGTTGAAGTAGCTGTCCCCTTGGAAAAAGCGGACGGTGGTATCATACTTACCGCCAGTCATAATCCCAAACAATGGAATGCCCTAAAACTATTGAATGAAAAGGGAGAGTTTTTAGATGCGGCCCAAGGGGCCAAAATTCTCAAAATCGCGGAGAATGAAGATTTTATCTTTTCCGAGGTAGACGATTTAGGTAAGATCATCAAAAATGATGCGTACATCGACATCCACATCGATGAAGTTTTAAATCTTTCGTTGATCGATGCCGAAACTATAAAACGAGCAAAGTTCAAGGTGGTCGTAGATGGTGTTAATTCTACCGGCGGTATTGCGATACCTAAGTTGTTAGAGGCCCTAGGTGTTGAAACCGTAGAACTGTATTGCGACCCTACGGGCCATTTTCCGCATAACCCCGAGCCCCTAAAGGAACATTTGGGAGATATATGCGAATTAGTGATCAAGGAAAAAGCAGATTTCGGAATTGTAGTAGATCCAGATGTAGATCGCTTGGCATTTATTGCTAATGATGGAGAAATGTTTGGCGAAGAATATACTTTAGTGGCCTGTGCTGATTATGTTTTAGGAAAGACCAAGGGTAATACAGTTTCCAATTTATCCTCCTCAAGGGCTTTACGGGATATTACCGAAAAACATGGTGGTATGTATCAGGCATCTGCGGTGGGTGAGGTAAATGTGGTAACAAAAATGAAAGATAACAAGGCCATAATTGGGGGAGAGGGCAACGGAGGAATCATTTACCCCGAAAGTCATTATGGGCGTGATGCTTTGGTCGGAACCGCTTTATTTTTAATGTTAATGGCCGAACGTGGTGGAACGGTAAGTGACTTAAAGGCCAGTTATCCAAGTTATTTTATGAGCAAAAAGAAGATACAATTAACCGTTGGGTTAAATGTAGATGATTTGTTGGAACAAATGGAGAAAAAATATAGGGATGCCGATGTTTCCACGATCGATGGGGTTAAAATTGATTTTTCGGATAGCTGGGTACATTTGAGAAAATCGAATACGGAACCTATTATCCGTATTTACACGGAAGCTAAAAGCCAGACAGAAGCGGATAGCTTAGCCGATAGCATAATACAGGAAATCAAAGCAATAGCAGGACTTTAAAAAGAAAAAGAGCAGTTTCAGGGTTTTTCCAGTTCCTTAAGCCAACTTAATAGGCTATCCTTTACAAATCGTTCCTTTTCCCAAACAAAAAAATGATTTTGCTGTTCTAGGCGATGTAATTTCATATTTTCTACGGATGAAAACTCCTTTTGCATAAAGGCTACATTACCATAAGGTACTAGTTTATCCTTTGTACCATGTATAATTAAAACATTCTGGGAGAGCTTATGAAGTTCTTCCTTGAGATATTTTAATTCGGTCTTAAGTAATATTAGCTCCTCGTTTGAAGGTCTTAGTGCACCGGGGACTAGAAATTTTAAGGGAAACCCCCTAAATGGATAACGCCATTTTTCGGGCTTTTCAAGAGTTGGATCCAAGGCACCGGCCAGTATTGCCAGGTTATCATAAAGTGCAGGTTGGTCAATGGCCATCTGAACGATCAAAGGTCCGCCATACGAATGCCCTATCAAGGTATATTCCTTTCCATTACTTAATTGTACCAAAAGTTGGTTTAGTAAGGCTGCTTGAACTTTTAATCCCAGACTTCTCCTAAAATCACTATATCCAAACCCCGGTCTGTCCGGGACTATGATTCTAAATTTTTTAAGTAATACGGAATCGGTCAAATAACTTTTATAGGCATCCCAACTTCCCGGTGAACCATGCATGAATACTAGAGTAGCTGCATTTTCTGGCCCCGTCTGTATATAATGGATGTCACGATTTTGAATTTGTTGAACCGTATCTTTATAAGGAACATTCTTTTCAGCAAAATATTTTTCGGTTTTATTTTGCGAGGTTCTCATACTAAGACATGAATAATTGAAAAGAACATACCACAAAGAAACCAAGTATAGCAAATAACGTTTCTTAAATCGTCTTCGAGGCATAATCTTCTTGATTAAAAATCTAATTTGTTCATCACTTTATTTTACCTGTCTATCGGAAGTTTTCCGGTACCTTGTCCCTATGTTTCCAACGTCTATGGGTCCATAGATAATATGCAGGCTCTTCACGAATCTGTTTCTCCGTCTCCTTAAGGAATTCATCGATTATTTCGTTTTTGCCGGTTTCCTTCCCAGATGTAGTGATGGGAATAAACTCCACGGCATAATGCCCTCTTTTTACTTTGGTAGTTTTTAAAAAAACAACGGCAAGATCTAATTTTCTTGCC
>JBCBZE010000316.1:0-4067 GCA_039815505.1 Bacteroidota bacterium
ATCACCTATCTTTAGTTCCCTGTCTGGATAAATAAAGGTCATTTGCTTATAACTATTGGATAAAGCTTCCGAGCCAAACTCTTTTTCCAAGGATTTTTTCATAAGGCTCAAGGAGAATTCATCATCAACACCAGAGGCATCTGCCATTTTAGAAACTAAACTATCACCACCTTGTACGGAAAGGATGTCGCCGTTTTTGGCCAATTTGATCTGAACCGGATTTTCCAATAAACTATTAAAAATTTTAGATTGCATATCTCCCTCTACAACCTCTTTGGCTTTAACGTTCATTAATTCACCCTGTATGCTAGAGTTCATTTTTAAATTTAAATCCTTGAATCTGAGTTCGATCTCATAGGCATCATCTTTTTCTCCGACAACCTTAAATTCAAGGATGCCATTAATGCTATTCGTAATTTCATGTGCTGCGCCATCCAACTCTTGCGTAATGATTTGTTGGGCATCTTGTTTAATCATGAATATCTGGCCATCGTTAAGGTTATAGGCTAAAGTAGTCTGTCCAGATAGCACCGAACCGCATAGGATAAAGGCTAAAAAGAATAGGGCGTATTTCATTTATAAAACGTATTATTGTTATATTGCGGCAAAAGTACTAAAAACAATTCGAAACATTTTTATATTTCGGTTTGGCAAAGCAAAAAGTCTTTGTATATTTGCGCCCAGATTTTGCAGAGGTCTTGCAAAATTTTCAAAATAGAGATACAGTACAGCTTAGTTAAAATATTCCGGTAATGAAAAGAACATATCAGCCTTCTAAAAGGAAAAGAAAGAATAAACACGGTTTCAGGGAGCGCATGGCTTCTGTAAATGGAAGAAAGGTTCTTGCCAGAAGAAGAGCTAAGGGAAGAAAAAAACTAACCGTATCCTCTGAGCTGAGACATAAGAAATAATGATAAGAATTTTTAAAATAATAAGGTGTTACTTTTTTTAAAGTAGCACCTTTTTTTTTTGCTGTTCCCTAAAGTATGGAGATTGTTTAAAAGTTGTTAAGAATGTTGATAAATAAACACTAAATAGAATGCCGAAAAGAAAAGATTTAAAGTCTATTTTGATTATTGGTTCCGGCCCAATTATTATTGGGCAGGCCTGCGAATTTGATTATGCCGGTTCACAATCGTTACGCTCCCTTAGGGAAGATGGAATCGAAACAATTTTAATCAATAGCAATCCAGCTACGATTATGACCGACCCTTCAATGGCGGACCATGTGTATCTTAAGCCGTTGAACACAAAATCGATTATCCAAATCTTAAAGTTGCACCCCAATATAGACGCCGTATTGCCTACCATGGGTGGACAAACTGCGCTAAATTTATGTATTGAAGCCGATGAAAAAGGCATTTGGGACGATTTTGGTGTTGAAATTATAGGGGTGGATATCGATGCTATAAATATAACCGAGGATAGGGAAAAGTTCCGCGAACTGATGCTCAAGATCGGAATTGGTATGGCACCACAGTCTACGGCCACTTCGTTCCTAAAAGGTAAGGAGATAGCCCAAGAGTTTGGTTTTCCTTTGGTGATAAGGGCATCATATACCCTAGGAGGGGCGGGTGCCTCTATCGTGTACAAGCCCGAGGATTTTGATGAATTATTGAGTAGGGGATTGGAAATATCGCCTATCCATGAAGTAATGATCGATAAGGCCCTAATGGGTTGGAAAGAATACGAATTGGAATTACTTCGGGATAAAAACGACAACGTTGTAATTATCTGTGCCATAGAGAATATGGACCCTATGGGTATCCATACAGGGGATTCTATAACCGTAGCCCCCGCTATGACGCTCTCCGATAGAACCTACCAAAGGATGCGTGATATGGCCATACACATGATGCGCAGTATTGGAGATTTTGCAGGTGGATGTAATGTACAGTTTGCCGTTAGTCCGGATGAAAAAGAGGATATAATTGCCATTGAAATTAATCCAAGGGTATCAAGGTCTTCGGCATTGGCTTCCAAAGCAACGGGTTATCCCATTGCAAAAATAGCATCTAAATTGGCCATAGGGTATCATCTGGATGAATTGGACAACCAAATTACAAAATCAACTTCAGCACTATTTGAGCCTACCTTGGATTATGTTATTGTAAAAATCCCTCGCTGGAACTTTGATAAGTTCGAGGGGTCGGACAGAACATTGGGACTTCAAATGAAGTCCGTAGGAGAAGTTATGGGCATAGGCCGTTCTTTTCAAGAAGCTTTACACAAAGCAACGCAATCCCTGGAAATAAAAAGAAACGGATTAGGTGCCGATGGTAAGGGGTATACCGATTATGATACGATTATTAGAAAATTGACTGTACCCAGTTGGGACAGGGTTTTCGTAATTTACGACGCTATTCAGTTAGGTATTCCGTTAAGCAGGATATACGAGATTACCAAAATAGACATGTGGTTTCTAAAACAATATGAGGAACTGCACTTTTTGGAGAAAGAGATTTCAAAGCATACGATAGAGACCTTACCCAGGGAGTTGTTATTGGAGGCGAAACAAAAGGGTTTTGCGGATAGGCAAATAGCCCATATGTTGGATTGCTATGAAAGCGAAGTGCATAAAAAAAGGTCTGCACAGGGAATTAATAGGGTTTACAAGTTGGTAGATACGTGTGCCGCTGAATTTAAGGCCATGACACCTTACTACTATTCCACTTTTGAAGCGGAAATAGAAACCCCGAAGGGAGAAAAATATGTAGCGAACGATAGTATAGTAACCGATAAAAAGAAAATCGTTGTATTGGGCTCTGGTCCCAACCGTATAGGGCAGGGGATAGAGTTCGATTATTGTTGTGTACATGGTGTGTTGGCCGCAGCGGAATGTGGATATGAGACCATTATGATCAATTGTAACCCGGAAACGGTATCCACGGATTTTGACACCGCTGATAAATTATATTTTGAACCTGTATTCTGGGAACATATTTATGATATTATCCGACATGAAAAACCAGAGGGCGTCATTGTCCAATTAGGTGGACAAACGGCCCTAAAATTAGCTGAGAAGCTGGATAAATATGGTATAAAAATTATTGGCACCAGTTTTAAGTCGTTGGATTTGGCAGAGGATAGAGGCAGTTTCTCAAAACTTTTGAAGGAAAATAATATTCCCTATCCACAGTTTGGAGTCGCTGAAACGGCAGATGAAGCACTGCAACTGGCCGATGAGCTTAATTTTCCGTTATTGGTAAGACCTTCCTATGTATTGGGTGGACAGGGTATGAAAATTGTTATCAATAAAGAAGAATTGGAAGCCCATGTTGTGGATTTGTTACGTAAGATTCCGAATAACAAACTATTGCTAGATCATTATTTAGACGGGGCAATCGAAGCTGAAGCGGATGCCATTTGCGATGGAAAGGACATTTATATTATTGGTATTATGGAGCATATAGAACCTTGCGGTATCCATTCCGGGGATTCCAATGCGACACTTCCACCGTTTAATTTGGGAGAATTTGTAATGCAACAGATTAAAGACCATACCAAAAAAATAGCTTTGGCTTTAAATACGGTAGGACTAATTAATATACAATTTGCGATTAAAGATGATATGGTCTATATCATCGAGGCCAACCCAAGGGCATCGAGGACGGTTCCCTTTATTGCAAAGGCGTATAAGGAGCCCTACGTAAATTATGCCACCAAGGTCATGTTAGGTGAGAAGAAAGTAAAAGATTTTACTTTTAACCCGGAGCTGGAAGGGTATGCCATTAAACAGCCCATTTTCTCCTTCAATAAATTCCCTAACGTAAACAAGAATCTGGGCCCCGAAATGAAAAGTACGGGAGAAAGCATTTTGTTTATTGATGGTTTAAAGGATGATCAATTCTACGATTTGTACACGAGACGTAAAATGTACCTAAGTAAATAGTACAAACATCAAATCCCAAATTCTAAATGGAATTTGGGATTTTTTAGGGTACTTTTCAACTACCCCATTCTGTATGGAAGATGCCATCCATATCTATTCGTTCATAGGTATGCGAACCAAAATGATCACGTTGGGCCTGTATCAAATTAAGCGGTAACCTGCTAGAGGTATAGGC
>JBCBZE010000015.1:0-23440 GCA_039815505.1 Bacteroidota bacterium
AATATTCTCCCCTTCAGCTGCCGTGGCATTTTCAATAGAAATACTAGGAGGAACAACCGTTGGTTTACCTGTTGTAGTTACATTAACGGTAACTTCATCCGTATAGCCACCATCCACCGTGGTAATGGTAATTTTTGCCGTCCCTTCCTTTCCGGCACGTATCTGACCAAACGACCATACGGTAACCACGGAACTATTATCGGTTTTCCATCGAACACTTTTGTTCGTGGCATTCTCCGGTAATACGGTATAATCAAGTATAAGAACGTCCCCTACCTTTAGGTCTAATATATTATCGGAAAGCCGAACCCCTGTTACCCCAATGTCGGATCCTGTCTGGTCCGAAACCGTAATAGTAGCATCGCTAGATAAACCGCTATCCTGTGATATTGCCGTAATTTCAACCGTCCCTTCATCAATGGCAATAACTCTACCATTCTGGTCCACAGTCGCCACACTATTGTTGCTACTGGTCCAATCTACGTTCGTATTCGTTGCATTGGAAGGACTTATGTCCACACTAAGATTAAAAGCCTCTCCTATATCCAAAGAAACGGATTGAGGCGTTACAAATATTCCGCTAACCGGTACATCATTCGAAACCGGTTCAGTGACCTCAATGGAAGAGGTATCGGTGAAACCACCATCCTCTGTTGTTGCCGTAATGGTGACCGTACCCGCATTGATGGCAGTTACCACACCATTATTATCCACAGTGGCCATATTATTGCTGCTGCTGGTCCAAAGAATATTCTTATTGGAAGCATTGGAAGGGATTACATTAAAATCAAGCGCTATTGTCTCTCCTTCTACCAGTGATGCACTACTTGGAGTAATGTTTATGCCGGTAACCGGTACATTTTCAGAAGTTGGGGTAACCACAAGAATGACCGATGTATCGGTGAATCCCCCGTCCTGGGTCCTTGCCGTAATGGTCACTTCACCTTCTGCCAGGGCGGTCACCCTTCCGTTAGCGTTTACGGTGGCCAGTGCGTTGTTGCTACTGGCCCAGGTCACGTTCTTATTGGTGGCGTTGGACGGGCTCACGGTAAAGTTAAGGTCAATGGTATCGCCTACATCCAGTGACGTACTGCTCGGTGTTACGCTTAAGCCGGTAACGGATATAATGGGTTCTGTGATTTGAATGGCCGATGTATCGGTAAATCCACCGTCCTGGGTCCTTGCCGTAATGGTCACGTTGCCTTCCGCCAGTGCGGTCACCCTTCCATTAGCGTTTACGGTGGCCAACGCGTTGTTGCTACTGGTCCAGGTAACGTTCTTATTGGTGGCGTTGGACGGGCTCACGGTGAAGTTAAGGTCAATGGTATCGCCCACATCAAGTGATGTACTGCTAGGCGTTACGCTTAGCCCGGTAACGGGTATATTGGGATCTGTAATTTGAATGGCCGATGTATCGGTAAACCCACCGTCTTGGGTCCTTGCCGTAATGGTCACGTTGCCTTCCGCTAGGGCAGTCACTCTTCCGTTCGTATTTACGGTGGCCAATGCATTGTTGCTACTGGTCCAGGTAACGTTCTTATTAGAGGCGTTGGATGGGCTCACGGTGAAGTTGAGATCAATGGTATCGCCCACATCAAGCGATGCGCTGCTCGGTGTTACGCTTAAGCCGGTAACAGGTACGTTTTCGCCCGAAGAGCCACATGGGGTCTCCTGTAGTGAAAGGTCTGTAGTATTACTGACATCCTTACTAAGTACAATACGATCGATCAAATGATTAGTAGATCTTCCGGAAATTTCCATGGTATATATACCAGGTGAGTCAAAAGTAGCGTAAATCTGATGGGGATCGTTATCACTTGTATTGGTAGACCAAGTCCAATTGGTGGTTCCGCTTAAGTATATTTTAAACCAACCGTCGGCACCCCCGCCGTTTGGGGTAGGTGTCTTTCCACTTCCTTTGGGATAAATAATACTATTCCCTCTTTGGCCAAAAAAGTCATCTGCATCGGGGAAACGTAACCAACTGTCATTATGTTCTGTGGAATTGTTACCGGTACCTACTTTATTTCTCCATTGAAATCTATAGGTGCCAGGGTCATTGATCTGTATCTTAACCGTAATGGTTCCCTGGCCGGGAGTATTGAAATTATTTGAACCTGTCCACTCAAGATATCCGGTGCCGGAGAAACCACTGGCGGAAGTTCTTTCGTCCCATCCGGAGGGAAATGACAAATTCTCGGTCTCGATAACCACTAAATTATTTACTTCCTCATAGTCTGCATCACATCCGGTAGGTGGCGGTGGATCATCACTGCCTCCACCACTTTCTCTTTCAAGTAAAACCACCCAATCAGAAGATGCGTTGTTTGGTGGATTGCCTACACTTCTACTTCCCCCTGCCGTTATGGAAGTAGTGCTACCATTTAATAAATTCCCCCCGTTTCTTGGATCATACCATTTTACAGTGTAATTATCGTTTCCTGATATTTGAATATTGGTACTGCCCCCACTGGGTAAGTATATGACATACACTTCTTGATTCTTGGCAAGACACCATCCCGAAGATACACTGGAATCGCTATTTTCCATTTCATAAAAAGGAATGGAATTATCTGTGAAAAAGTCAGAAGCATTTCTCATTGCTTCCCAATAAGCTGCATTGGCTCGATAGTCTTGAATACTTAAATCTCGTCCACCTCCTGCATAATATTCTACCCCTGCACCACCAGCGGTTAAGCTGGCCCAAACGGCATTGTCCCTAAATAAAGTCGCTCCTGGATTTCCTATGGAGGAAAATGGCTCATCATAAGAAACAACCCATTTTTTGTTGCTCGCGGCCGATTCTTCCCTCCAATGCAATATTCTTCCATGTCCATGTGAGGAAGTACTTAGGTTTCCTTGAAAAGATGGACCCGTATATGCATTGGACCCTAGCAAATCGTTAAAAATGGCATCTGTGTTCGACGGTCCGTTGTGTACACTAATATGATCATCGTAATAAGTGAGTTCATCAAAATAATCGGCAAAGGATATTCTTTGGGATGATGTTATGGCTTCCCCATAACTGTTGTTGAAATCCCAGCCGCTTTCCTCTCCAATATTCCAGGTAATTGCATTTAAATAACCAAATCTGGCTACCAGCTCTCGGTAATAGACTTTTCTACTGTTTGCAAATGTACCCCCTTCAACTTCTTCAAAATACGATTGGTTTTCTTGTTCCGTAGTCACAAAATGTACCATGATCCCTTTGGTCATCATGTGATCAAATACAATTTGCCATTGGTCTAATTTTGAAACATCGTAATTATAATAGTTATCCCTGCCCGTCCATGGAAAAGCTTGTTTACCATCACCATATGCATTCATGGTTAAAAAGTAATGCACGTTCATTCCTTCATCGGACAAATAATTAGCGACTCCTATGATGCCTTTTCCTTTACCATTTTTCCATGTTGGGTCTCCATTTTCCCAATCACCCGTGTGTGAGGAATAGGTTCTACTGGAATTGGTGCCATCAAAATCTGCATATTCCAAAAACACCTCTGGGGAGTTGGCGCCGAATTTTAAAAAATATTCACCATTGGACCATTGTAAAAAATGTTCACCAACATATTCCAATTTGCCCTTGGATCTAAAATCCTTGCCAGATTTATTCGTTCCGCTTACGGAAAAGCTACCCGAGGTCCCATTAAAATCGGAAGGGGTACCTGCGTTTGCCGAGGTACTGGCAGCAATGTTTGTACCGCTTCTAAAAGAAGCCACATAATTCCAAGTACCGGTTTCGCTGGGTGTAAAATGTACTTTCCATTTATTTCCCGAGCTAGCACTACTCTCACCTGCGTTGCCATCGGCAGCAAAATAACCCGGTACCAGATATGATTTTCCGGAAGGACTGGTAAAGGTAACATTGAGTCTTCTGTCCCTAAACGGATTTGTTCCCCCACTCTCCGTATAGGTAGTGGAACTATTGAACTCTACCGTGATTTTATGCCATTCACGCAATTCCCCTGAAACTGAAGATTGGGAGTACATAGTATGAATGTGTAACAGTACGAATACCGCAAGGAGCTTTTTAAAAATGGCCATAGTTGGTGGTGAGGTTTTTTATAATAACGATTGGATTCTTTTAAATTTGCCTTATATACGAACAGCTTGCTTTGTTTGGACTTTTAGATGGGTTCATAAAATTTAGTTAAAAAACACTTTTTATGGGTTCAAATGCAGGATTAGCGAAACTAGTTGTTTAAATTAAATGCTTATTTTTGATTTTCCCCTTGCGGGGTAATCTTCGATAAAGTCCAATTTAATTAGGGTTCCGTCTATTTCGGAAATGAATGGAATAATACATAAGTAGGTTTTCAAAAATTGTTTACGCTAAAAATAGAAATAAAGCAAATAATATAGCTGTAAACGTTTATTTTTTCGACGAAATGCTTAAATATTTAAGAAAACCTTTTAATTTTAACCAAGACGTCTACAATATAGCAATGGATCTAAGAAAATATTGGTATTATGATAATAATTGATTCGTTTTTAATACCCTACTGCCAGCAAATTTTTTAAAGTAATTTGATTTTTGTCGTTTAACTTGCGAATAATCTTTAAAAAGGCGATTGCGGTGATATAGGCATCTCCCATAGCCGTATGTCTGTCTTTTTTTGATATACTGAATTTATCTGCCAGTTCATCCAAGGAATAATTCTCCTTTTTTTCCAATAGATTAGAACGAATCAAGGTTTTTTTATAGAGGTTTACCGTGTCCAGGACCTCGTTCTTTAACCTGGGAAGCCCATTTCTTTTTAGTGCTTTGTTTAGCATGGTCATATCAAAATGTGCATGGTGCGCAACTATGACCCTGTTTTCCAAATATTCCAAAAATTGTCTTAAGGCATCGATTTCCGAAACTTTTTTTATTTTCCCTTTTTTTAAGATACCATGGATCTTGACGGTTTCCGAATTATAATGTTTCTGTTGAAGAAAAATTTCCAGACTTTTATTAATGGCAATGCAATTGTTTTTTAATAGGATCGCGCCTATGCTCAAGATGCGATCTCGCTCATAATCGAAACCCGTGGTCTCCGTATCCAATACTACAAATTCCGTTTTGCTTATATCGGCAATAGGCTTTGCATCAAAAGATTTTTCATATGCTTTCCAAAATTCTGGAATATTGGCGTTTGTTTTTTTGAAAATTCCCATTAACGAAGCAAATTAGAAACCTTAAACCTGATGGATACCACCTCCTGTATTTCCTTTATGGTCTTGAACGTTCTTTTAAGTTTTATTTTTTCCTCTTTTGTTAGTTTGTCCAGAGCAATGAATCTTCCAGAATCGTTATGTAAGAGACCTTGGATAGTCCTAAATTTAAGCAAGGCCTTGGTTGCATAGGAACATGCTAAGTACAGTTCTTCATTGTTGGGCTCCAATTTGGCCAATTTTTCGAAACGCTCGGCGGTATTGTTGATCGCTTTTACCGAATGGGAAAGTATAAGTACCCTTGCAGCATCTGTCAAAGGCATTAGCGCCCTCATTTTAAGATCAAAAAAATCTTTATGCGCCCCGTCCTGTTCTACCAAAAACTGTCTAAAAAATCCGGTTGGGGATGGGTTTTGTAAAGCGCCACTTGCCAAATGCATATAAAAAATGGGATATTTTTGAACACTTTCAAAAATATGGGTAGAGAGTTTTTCCACTAATTCTTTGTCCCCGTAGGTAAGATTGTAATCAAAAAATATAGAAGAAAGTAATACTTCATCCGCTCCCGGATTAATGATCCAGTGCGATGTGGTGTTTTTCCATTCCTGAAGACTTAAGCACCATTTGGGATTTGAAGCCATCATTTCGGCAGGGCAGTACTCATAACCAATGCTATTTAATCCTTTATTGACCAAACCGGCAAATTCTAAAAAATAGCTGGTAGTTTCCGGTAGTAAATCTTCCTTAACATCCTCAAAAATCAGGGCATTGTCCTGATCGGTATGTAATAATTGTTCGCTCCTGCCTTGACTACCCATGGCAAGCCACGCAAATTTAACTGGCGGCGTAGCGCTCATTTTCTCCATGGATATTTCAATTATTTGCTTGATACAGGCATCGTTAAGCTCGGATATTATTTTGGAAACCAGGGTCATCGGGATATTTTGTTCCAAATATCCCTTTAAAAGCTCCATGATACTGTTCCTGATCAACTTCACCTGTTTTAGCTTTTTACTTCTCTTGATGGCCTTGATCAAAACAGCCGGATTGTTACCCATGGAAACCATAACATCGTGTTTTGATAAAATACCTACTACCTTGGTGTTGGTAGTACCATCTTTAGTAAGGCAAAGATGACTGATGTTACTTTTCATCATTGCCATTTGTGCTTGGGTAATGGTGAGTTTTTTAGGGTAGGTTATCACGGGGGTGGTCATTATTTTATGGGCTGGAGTGTTTATGGGGTATTTTCCCGTAACAACCTTATCTCGTAGATCTTTATCCGTAACAATACCTAAGGGCAGTCCATCGTTCAGGACAAGCATGGCCCCTACGTTCTTTTTGGTCATTTTTTCGGCTATTGTTTTTGCGGTTGTACCTTGGGTGCAACTCACCAATTTTTTGGAATAGGTAACCGGTTGAAGATCTAATAGTTCTGTATCTCGATGTATAGCTTCCGTACCTTTAATTTGCCCATATAACTTTCCCCGATAGCTTTTTGAATACGGATTTCTTGTATTGGACGCAAAACTTTCCATTAAGAAGTTGCCTACATCCCTATTTTCCTGCGCATAGGGTCTAAATACTTCTATGGGCACCGCATAGAGGATACTTTCCTCATGGGCCTTGGCCTCTAGCTTATAGTTCTCATTCGCCATCAACGGTCTTAAGCCAAAAACATCTCCCTCGTCGCATATATCCACTACATCATTTTTATCGACATGCATCAATGATACGGCCCCTTTGTGTACCACATAGAAATTGGTATGCGGTTTTTCCTTTTCAGAAAAAATGATGCTACTTTTTTCTTTGTAAACAATTGACACCTCCTGGGTAAGTGTTTCTAGTTCTTTGCGTTTTAATTCATTGAACGGTGGAAAATTTTTAAGAAAATCCGCTACTCGTTCGGAGATGGTATTCTTCATGGAACGATTTTACGATAAAATTACCTTATTGACCTTTAAAGGAAAAGAAAAATACGTGTTAATTAAAACTTCATTTTAGAGGTATGTACTTATATCTATTTGTCTATAATGGTTATATACGCCATTCATATACACCATCTTTTCCTTGTAAGTCGGCTGGTTAAGAACCTTATCTATATTACGATGAATGGTCTTGTGATCATCCTTATCCTTGTCGCCCATTATTCCCATGCCATGATAGGAAACTCGTGCGGCACAGCCATTTTGATCAAACTTCTTCCCAGAATAAATGAGCATGGGCACTTTAAAATGGATACACTCATTAACAGTGTGCATTCCGCCATGGTTAATACTACAATCCACTTTACTTAAAAGGTATAATTGTGGTACCCATTGAAAAATATGGACATTCCCCGTGTTTATCGTTAACTCGTCCATACCCTGTTTGCCCCCGAACGAAACCAGTAATACCCAATCAGGGTTCGTTGATACGGCATCCACTACCTTTTGAACAAAACGCACATCACTTTCTATAAGTGTTCCCAAAGAACAATAGATGAATTTTTTATGACTTGATTTTCCAGTTGTAAAAATTTGTTCCAATCGCTTAATACGTACAGTGTCTTCGGGATGTACTTCTCTGTTATTAAACACCATAGGTCCTATATAGGTGAGATTTTTAAGCGATGCATTGGGAAACTCCATTTCTTCCATGGCCATCGTAAGGATGGGTGTTCTTGTATATATAAAGAGCGGTGGAAAATTACTTGCCGCCATATCTTTTGTGGAAAATCCCGAATCCTCTGCGTATTGCATCAACGTTTTCCTCCTATAATTATTCAAGGTCAAGGAGCTATATAACAGTTTCGCGTTTACCTTGATATGTTCTTTACATTGGGCCAGAGCAATACCCAAAAAAGTCCCTTGCCAACCTTCACCCGGGACAATATTGGTTCTAATTGGTGGTAATTGAACGTGTTTTTTGTGAGAAAACCATGAACTGTAGAGTTTAAAGGGAATACCTACGGAAGACGCGGCTAATATTATTTCATGTAATTCCATATCAATAAGCATTTTATCGGGATTTACAGATCGTATTCTTTCTTCAAAATCGGACAATCTCAATATGCTTTTCACTTCGGTATATATTTTGGATGCATGTTTTAGACGGTAGATAAACTTTTTTATCCATGAGTTTGATCCCGGTTTCCTATATACCGGGTTTTTAAAATGAAAGTGTATTTCCGGTAGTTGGATATAGACAAAACCTTGTTCTTCAACTTTTTTTCGCACGTTCGCGGGACACATATAGGTCACGTTATGCCCAGAGGCCTTTAGTCTTGATGCCATTTCGAAACTTGCATGTAGTTTACCGGTCAGTCCGGTAATTACAATGGCTATATGTGACATTTTTGAGATTTTAGAATTTTATTGATATAGGGAAAGCTTCCCTTTTTTGAACGTCTTCATCCATACTGTTCACCTCTTTAACCTTTCCCTGAACGCTGCAGACCTTAAGATTCGAGTCTTTTTGACCATAACCTGCTTTGATCAAACAGGACTGCTTTTCCTCTGGGTAATAGATAACTTTATGCATCACGCCTTAACGGATTTTAATGCAATTCTTAATTGTACAGCTCCCTATCCCTCCCATGTTATAATCCCTTCATAATAGCATCCAGATCATCCTGGCTCAGGTTGGCCTCAGGGAAATCGGAAGGGGTGTACTGTTCTTCTTCGATATTGGTACAGTGCGAGTTCAGTTCAATTAAATAGCTTATAAAACTATCCGCCAATTTGCTTATAGTATCTTTTTTATACAACTCTTTGCTATAACTCCAATACAGGCAAAGTTCATTTTCCGAAACAAACGCATTAATTTCTAACGCATAGGTCCTTTCGCTCAATGGGTGCCTGGTGCCGTTCCATAGAGGTTGAAAATCAATGGTAGGGACATTGGGATCCTTGGTCCTGTTTCCTAAGTAATTAAATATAATCTGAGGGGTTTGACTCAATTCCGATTGCTTGCATAAATACTTAAGAACCCCATAGCCAACACCGCTATTTGGGATTGTCCGTAGCTTTTCTTTTACTGTTTTTATTTTATGCCCTATATCTTCTTGAGGTGCTTCTTTGAACGAAATAGGGAAGAAAGAGGTAAACCATCCTACGGTTTCGGATATATCTATCGTGACTTCATCCATGACACGTCCATGTTTTTCAAGCCCTATACATAATTCGTCCGTTTGTGTCCATTTACAAATGGTATGGAGCAAAGCGGTTACTAACAAATCTTCGGTTTTAGTATGGTACGCTTTATTGGATCTGGACAACAACATGGAGGTATCCCCTTTTCCCAAGGTGCTTTTGTGCTGTACAATGTTATGCTCCTTATATATGTCGCCAGCTGCATTGAAATCTTTTGGAAATGGTTTGGCATCTCCCTTTTGAGCTACCCAAAATGGTAACTCTTTCTTTAGCTCTCTTGATTGGGCAAGTTGAACAAGGTACTCCCCCCATTTTTCAATAGAATCGGTTTTTTTTGATAAGTCTATGGCTTTTTTGTTTTTTATGTGGCTAACGAACGAAGAAAAATCATCGAGAAGAATATTCCAAGAGACCACATCCGTAACCAAATGATGGGCTATCAGGAATATTTTGCTTTCATGGGCGTTTCTACCCTTAAAGTAAAGACATTTAAATAACGAACCTTTTTCGAGTTTCACATTTTCTTGAACAGATCTGATCTTTTCTTCTACTTGTTTATCAAATACCGATTTTTCATTGAGGTGTGTAAAATCTATAGGATAAAAAGCTTTGATACTATCCTTAGGTAGAATTATGGTCTTCCAGGAATCGTTTGTCTTTTTAAAGCTGGAACGAAGGGCGTCATGTTTTACTACCAATTTTTTTATGACCGATTCAACTAGGGATGCCTCCTCATTTTCCATACCAGTGACCGTGACTGCTTGGTTCCAATAATGGGGAGCTGCCTTGTGTGTTTCAAAGAACCAGTGTTGTATGGGTGTCAATGGTATCTCACCCTCAACGGGCGTTTCTTGGCCTTTTTGTGATTTTTGATCTCCAACAAAAACTGCCAATGCCGCAATCGTTTGGTGTTCAAAAAGTTGATTGGCTTTTAAAACTATTCCTTCCTTTCGGGCCTTGGCTATGATTTGGATACTTAAAATAGAGTCTCCACCTATTTCAAAAAAATTATCTTGAATGCCTATAGATGGTATGTTCAGAACAGATTGCCAAATTTCTAGTAAACGTTGTTCCATTAAGGTAGTGGGTTCGTCCTGAGCAGCAGCACTTGTTTGTGATACATCTTTTAACTGTTTCAGTGCTTTTGCATCGGTCTTTCCATTGGGAAGTCTAGGTATCCCTTCTACTTGCACCATAGTGGCTGGAATCATATAATCGGGGATACTAGATGCTAAAAATGTTTTTAATTCCGGTATAGCCACTTTCTCACCAGTAAAATACGCTACGAGTCGTTTAGATTCCTTTACAGGGGGCAGATGTAAGTTTTCTTCCGCTGCACTTGTGGTTTCACCGTCCGTTTGATTTTGGGTGAAACGTTGGATCAATTCTTCCTCGGAAGGCACCTTGGATTTCAGGCCCGTTGAATTTTGTGCTACTGTTTCCGCAATAACCACCACATCCTGTATTCCAGGATATTCCAATAATGCTTTTTTGATTTCGTCCAATTCTACACGGAAACCACGTATTTTTATCTGTTGATCTGCTCTACCCAAGAATTCAATGGTACCTTTTTGGGTATACCTGCCAAGATCACCTGTCTTGTAAAGCTTTCCTTTGAAAGCATTGAACGGGTTTTGAACGTACGCGACGACATTGAGTTCCGACCTATTTAAATACCCCTTGGAAAGTCCTTCGCCACCTACATATAACTCACCTATAGCGCCATACGGTACTAAGTTCAGATTTTTGTCCAACAAATAAATTTTAGCATTTGCGACGGGTTTTCCAATAGGGATTCTATGGTTTAAGTCTTCTTTTTTAACCTCATGCGCAATGCACCAAACGGTTGCTTCCGTTGGTCCATATTCATTATATAGTTTTGTATTTGGTAATCTTTTAAAATGACTTTTGCACATGGTGGAAGTAGAAACCTCCCCGGCTACTATGACGCTTTTTAAGGATTGTAGCTTTGAAGTATCGCAATGCTCTAAAATAAGATGGTATAGGGAAGGAAGCATTAGAGTATGGCTTATGGCGTGGCTTGCAATAAGCTCTTCAATTTTTAACAGATCCTGCTCTAGACGTTTTTCGGCAATTACCAAAGTACCTCCGGTAC
Source organism: Bacteroidota bacterium (assembly GCA_039815505.1). GTDB lineage: Bacteria > Bacteroidota > Bacteroidia > Flavobacteriales > Flavobacteriaceae > CANLWN01. The sequence continues at coordinate 11,407 of JBCBZE010000015.1, forward strand.
AGAGCGTCCAAAAAATACCGGCTTTAGAGCTATCGAACGCGATGGAGGACATCAGTAAAAACGCTTTTGGGTTTTCTGAATAAAACTCCAATCGACCTGCGGTGGATTCAATAATATTTTTATGGGAAATAGGCACCCCTTTGGGTTTTCCCGTGCTTCCGGATGTATAGATGACATACGCCAAATCATCGGGTTCAATACGTGGTAGAGTTACTTTGGGCCGGTCATCAAGAATTTCGGTATTGTCGATAAGGATGGTGTTCGTATCCGATTGTGAAAATAGTGGCGACAAGGACTCTTGGGTCAATATTAAACTTATGCTGGCGTCCCCTACCATATAGGCAATGCGCTGCTTGGGATATTCGGGATCAATGGGTAGGTAAGCACTCCTTGCCTTAAGAATTCCCAATATACCCACGATCATGTCCAACGAACGTTCTAGGCAAAGCCCCACACAAATATTTTCTCCCCTAGTGTGTTGAATAATCTGAACCGCTATTTCATTTGCCTTTGTATTTAATTCCCCATAAGACATGGATTCATCGCCAAAAACCAAGGCGGTCGCATTCTTACGTTCCAAGGCTATTTTTTCAATGATTTGATGGATTCCGGTATGTGAGGTGAAAATACTTTCAGGTTTTACGATTTCGGAAAGGAAAAACTCCTTTTCATAGGGTGTCAGCATGGGAATACCAGGTATGGCCCCATTCGGATTTTTGACAACGCCCTGCAGCAATAATTGTAAGTGCTCTTGAAACCGGTCTATAGTAGTCTTATGAAATAAATCCGTTGCGTATTCAACGGTTGAAGAAAGTTGTCCATTCTCCTGTGAAATGTATAGCGTAAGATCAAATTTGGAAACCTTACTATCAAAGTTGGAGTGCAAAAGCTGTAATTCGTCTCCAAAAAATGGATTTTTCGGCACATCATGATAGAGGAACATGGACTGAAAAAAGGGATTCACCCCCAAAGATCTTTCCGCATTGAGTTCCTTGACCAAAATTTCAAAAGGAATACCGTTGTTGGTAAATGCCTCAAAAGTGGTTTGTTTTACTTTTTTTACAAGATCAATAAATGAATATTGGGGTACTATTCCGGTTCTAAGGACCACAGTTTCGTTAAAGAAACCTATCATCTCTTCCAGATCTACATGGTTTCTGTTTGAAATAGGGGAACCTATTAATATATCCTCCTGTCCCGTATATCTATATAACAACAGGTAATAAACCGATAGGAGCAATATATAGGGAGTAACTTCCAGTTTTTTGGCCAATGCCAACAATTCCTTAGACAGAGGTTCGGATAGCTCCTTGATATGGTGGCTCCCGTTAAAAGATGACCTCTTGGGCCGTGTATGGTCCGTAGGCAGATTCAATATTGGGATCTCGCCCGATAATTTATCCTTCCAATACTGCAACTGTTGCGAATCCAAGTCCCTTTGTTGTTCCCAGAAGGCATAATCCCCGTACTGTAAGGGTACGGGTTTTTTGACCATAGGAACTTTGCCACATAGGTCTATATAGTATTGGGCCAACTGTTTTCGAAAAATACCCATGGACCATTTATCGGTGATAATATGGTGCATGGTTATAAAAAGCAGATGCTCATCGCTTTGTATTTTTAACAAGGATATCTTGAACAAAGGGGCCTTGTTCAACGAAAAAACGGTACGTGAATCGGAATAGATGATACGCTGTTTTTCCAGTTCCTTTTGTTCGTCGCCAAGGTCGCTTAGATTAAATTGGGCAATCTCGACCATGGTATGCGCATCGACTTTTTGAACTATTTCTCCATCCTCGATTTGGTAAGAGGAGCAAAGAATACTATGCGCTTTAAAGAGTCGTTGCAGTGCTTCCACTAATGGCGCCACAAGCAGATTGCCTTTTAGCGTGTAGGCTTCGGAATAATTATAAAAGGGATTTTCGGGATAGAGTTGCTGTAAAAACCAAAGTCTACGCTGTCCGTTCGATAGGGGTATACCAACTCCTTCAGGGGTCTTGGAGATACCATTGATAGTTGTTTTTTTATCCTTTTTCCGATGCTTCCATTGACTTAAAAGAGATTCCTTTTTATTTTTTTCTTTCACTTAGCAAATAACATTTTAGAAAGGCCGAATGGAAAAACCCACGGCAATTCCATTTTTGAATCTTAGTTACCTAAGGCCTAAATAGACAGCTGTTTTATAGGCTGTGGACCTTATATAATCCTCTATTCCCAAATTTACGTCAAATACACGTTCTATACACCAATATAGCGATACTATAATAAGGAATATAGAGCCATAGACTAATATTTTAGGATAAAATCTAGACTTTCGAATAAGATAAAGAATGGGAAATATCATTGCAATAATGACCAATTGGCCAATTTCTACGCCCACATTAAAACCTAACAACGACAGCGTAAGAAATTCCCCGGTGAGCCCAAGATCGCTCAAGACACTCGCAAAACCAAAGCCGTGGAAAAGCCCAAATACAAAGGCAATGACCCAATCCCGGCCCTTGAATATCGGACGAATATTATGATAGGCTGCCAATCCAATGGAGAAGGCGATTATGGATTCCACAATACGGGACGGAAGGGTAACTATTTCCAACGATGCCAAGGTCAATGTTATCGTATGGGCTATGGTGAAAAAAGTAATGACCTTGATAATATACAGAAAAGCGGGTCTAAATTTTAGCACCGGTGTCCAACCCCATACATTGATTTTTCTTTCAACGCTTTCTTTTTCACGGGCCCTGCGGACAACGGAGGGCAGTATTAAGGCCAAAAGAAACAAAATATGGTCCAAGCCTATCCAGATATGCCAAATACCTTGTTTGACCATAGCTACGAAACCTTTCCATATCGAAACTTCGGTAAGGGAAAAAGAATCCTTAGTATCGCCCGGCCCAAAATCCAATAGTATGTTTGCTTCGTTATTGATAATACCAGCTTTCCAATTATATTCAATAATCAAGAAACCCTTATGGGTGGCATCTTTATCAAATACAGCACTATACCCTACATTGAGGTTCTCCGGAAGAGTATTGGTGTTTTCCAGATGAAAATCCAATAAAAGGAAATTACCAAGATTTAAATACAGCAGATCGGTTTCACCAAACTTTATTTTGTGCTCACCAAATTCTGAATCAAAAGAAGTATGCTGTAACAAATAGGTTTTAATATCTTCAATATACGGACCTAATTCTTCCAAGGAGGTATTCTTGTCCAATGAAAGCCCAAAAATCTTATTGATCTCGTTGACATTAAGCTCAAAGTGACCTTCAATTCCCTGCTTTTCATAGATACGTAGATAGACATAACTTTGATTGGGGATATGGGCAGCACCAAAGAACGGGAGTCCAAGCAACAGAACAAAAATGATGGTTTTAAGAAGATTTTTTTTCATTTGAAAAGAATATAGATCCAGAAAAACTAAGGTTTTTTCGCTTATTTAACGCTACAAATAATAAAAAAAAATGATAGGAACTAAAAATAAACGTTGAACGGTTGGCTTTAATGACATTCGTAGTCGGTTATTCCTAAAATAAATAGTATTTAATGTATTTATTGGTTAGCCACATATGCCAGAAACGCAACCATTTTGGAAAAACACATCCCTAAAAGTATATTAAAATTTATGACATATGAAATCCAATATATCCTTAACATATGGCATTTTATCGAATGATTACCGTTGTATTGTGATCTAATGGATAAAGATTTTTATCTTGTGTTGTTGTAGATGTAGTTTTACCTTTACAGAAAAAGAATGCTATGAAAACCTCCAAACAAACCACTCTGGTGTTATCTGGTGGCGACGTAAACGAAATTGTGGAAAATTTTGGTCTACATTCGTTAATGGACCGCCTTATCCTTAAACTTACTACCGCAGTTCTTGGTTATGATGAAACCTCCATGGAGATTCCTATACGTTCAGGTTTCAATTATAACAACGATAAACCTGGATTGGTAGAATTTATGCCAGTGCATGCCCTAGGAGAGGGAATTGTGTTAAAAGTCGTGGGTTATCACCCCAGAAACCCGGATGATTATGGTTTGCCCACGATTCTTTCCTCCATAACCTCCTATGATATTAAAACAGGACATTTACAAGGTATAGCGGATGGTGTTTTGCTTACCGCCCTTCGCACAGGAGCGGCTTCCGCAGTGGCCTCCAAATTTATGGCCCAACCAGATAGTGGCGTTCTTGGACTTATTGGTTGCGGAGCTCAAGCCATTACACAATTACATGCCATTTCTCGTTGTTACCCACTTGAACAAGTATATATATATGATGTGGACGAGACGGTGGTAAGCTCTTTTGCGGAGCGTTGCGCCATGCTGGACTTACACGTTGAAATTATTCCATCATCTATATCCGAAATCATGTCTAAGTCGGATATTGTATGTACCGCTACATCGATAGACGTTGGCTTGGGGCCTTTGTTTGAGACCTATGAAACCAAAGATCATCTTCATATAAATGCCATTGGATCGGATTTCCCCGGAAAGATTGAACTTCCACTCTCCTTATTGCGCAAGAGTACCGTAGTACCAGATTTTAGGGAGCAAGCTAAACTGGAAGGTGAATGCCAACAACTAAATGATGAGGAAATCGGCCCGGATTTAGTCACACTGGTTAAGAATCATACGGACTTTGACCATATAGCCAATACGCTTACCGTGTTTGATTCTACAGGCTGGGCTTTGGAGGACCGGGTGGTCATGAAGGTTTTTATGGACCTCGCGGAAGAATTTAATATTGGTATGGAAGTGAGCATCGAAAATACTTCCGAAGATGCAAAAAACCCTTATCATTTTATGCTTAAGACAGTTAAAGCTTAAGATAATATCCGAAAGTTGTGTATGAAATCGGAGCATAAATCGAATATTTAAAATAGCGTATGGATTTTTCATGGACCAAGGAGCAATTGGAATATAAAAGTAGGGTCATCGCGTTTGCGCAAACCCATTTTTCCAAAGACTATATAGCACAGGATAGGGATAGTATATTTTCTAGAGATGACTGGGAGAAATGCGCGGATTTTGGACTTCAAGGGCTGGCAACGCCTTCTGCATATGGTGGTTCAAATGAATCGGTTGATTTATTAACGGCCACACTTGCCATGGAAGGTTTCGGCTACGGATGTAGGGACAATGGTTTGCCGTTTGCCCTTAATGCGCAGATGTGGACGGTACAGTACCCCATTGCTCAATTTGGTACCGAGGCCCAGAAAAAGAAGTTCCTTCCCAAAATGGCTTCTGGGCAATGGATCGGTTGTCATGCACTTACCGAGACCAATGCGGGTTCGGATGTATATAATATGGAGACCGTTGCCGAAAAAGTAGATGGGGGGTATATCCTAAATGGTAGTAAGCGTTACATAACCTTTGCACCTATTTCCGATGTGGTACTGGTATTTGTAAAAACAAACCCTAAACTGGGAAAATGGGGAATGAGCGCATTTTTATTGGAGAAGGGCATGAAAGGTTTTAGGGCTGGTGAAAACAGACCAAAGATGGGATTGCGCACCGTACCTTTCGGGGATTTATTTTTTAAAGACTGTTTTGTGCCCAAAGAAAATCTATTAGGCCCAGAGGGAGCTGGCTGGTCCATCACCAATAGCTCTTTGGAGCATGACCGATGTACTATTCTTGCAGGCCAATTGGGCGCCATGGAATATCAGCTAGAGGAGACGATTAAATTTGTGAAGGAAAGACAACAGTTTGGCAAATCTATTGGCGAATTTCAGAGTGTTTCCAATAGAATAGCCAATATGAAGCTGCGCTTAGAGACTTCAAGACTTTTATTATACAAGGTAGCTTGGTTGAAAAGCAAGGGAGAATCCACTATGATGGAGTCCGCTCTTCTAAAATTACAACTCAGCGAAAGTTTTATTGCATCTAGTTTGGATGCCGTAAGAAACCACGGCGGTCACGGTTATTTATCCGAAAACCAGATTGAAAGAAACCTTAGGGATGCGGTAGGTGGTGTTATTTATGCAGGTACTTCCGATATTCAAAGGAATATTGTCGCCAAATTATTGGGACTTTAGAGCTATTGTCTATGATTTTAACTTTACCGGACATTATAGAAAATGCTGCTAGGTCCTTTCCGAAAGGAGAGGCGTTTTCCTGCGGTTCCGATACATTGACCTTTCAGGAATTAGATACCAAGGCTGATCAATTGGCTTCATATCTAAGGAGCTTAGGAGTTTGTAAAGGCGATCGTGTAGGTGTATATATGGACCGTTGTCTTGAAACGGTTATCGCTATTTATGGAATTATGAAATCAGGAGCGGTGTATGTACCCCTGGATCCACTATCACCACAATCCAGAACTATTTTTTTGTTGGAGGATTGCATTATAGGCCACTTGGTTACTACACCAAAGCAAACAAAAAAAATCATTCACATTCATGAAGTATATGCAGGTTTACAATCGGTTATTGGTTTGAACGACGGAAAATTGAACGTTTCGGTATCTTGGGAAACTATTTTTGCCAAGGATTTAAAGGATTATGATCCGATACCGATTATCAGTTCCGATCTTGCATATATCATGTATACTTCTGGATCAACGGGAGCGCCTAAAGGTATTATGCATACGCACCATAGTAGTTTGGCCTATGCAAAGCTTTCAGCAGATGTATACGGATTGCTCCAATCAGATAGGGTCGCTACCCATGCACCCTTGCATTTTGATATTTCTACATTTGGATATTTTTCCGTACCGCTCGCAGGTGCCACTTCCGTTATTGTACCCGACGCATATACTAAAATGCCCGCCAGTCTTTCCAGTCTTATGGAAAAGGAACACATCAGTATTTGGTACTCGGTCCCTTTGGCCTTGATTCAGCTATTATTGAACGGTGTCCTGGAAAAAAGGGATTTAAACGCATTACGTTGGGTACTGTTTGGAGGAGAGGTATTTGCTCCAAAGTACCTTAGGCAACTTATGGAATTATGGCCTCATGCCACCTTCTGCAATGTATACGGCCCAGCGGAAATAAATCAATGCACCTATCATCACTTAAAAACTCCACCTCATGACGATGAGCAGATACCCTTGGGGAAAATATGGAGAAATACAGCTTACAAGATTATTGATACTAAAGATCAAGAAGTACCTAGGGGCAATCCCGGGGAACTGGTAGTACGTACAGAGACTATGATGAGAGGGTATTGGAACAATGAGGAATTAACGAATGATTCCTTTTTTAAGGAAATAGTAGCTACCGGTTTTGAAAACACCTATTATAGAACGGGGGACATTGTCCTTGAAAAAGAAAATGGTGATCTAACGTTTGTCGGTAGGAATGACAGACAAGTGAAAATAAGGGGATACAGAGTAGAAATTGATGAAATTGAAGCGATACTCATTAAACATGATTTGGTAACAGAAGCGGTGGTTTCCGTTTTAGACGGCGAAATAGCGGCGGCTGTTATCCCTGTGGCAAAATCGGAATTGACCACGGCTGATCTCAAGGGGTTCTGTCAACAACAACTCCCATCATATGCCGTACCGGATCATATCAACTTTTTAACGGATTTTCCCAGAACGAGCTCGGGAAAAATAAAACGTTCTGAAATTCATAAAATTATTATTGGCTAAACTATGGAAGAAATTATTATAAGCTACGTTAACGAACAATTTCCCAATGAGCAAAATGGCGAAAAAATAGGACCACAGGATGATCTTTTGGGTGGAGGTATTCTGGATTCTTTGGGAATGATGCGTTTAATTCAATTTATAGAGAATGAGTTCAATATAAAAGTGCCCGCGGAAGATATGACCATTGAGAATTTTATGACCATAAAAACAATTGGTGAATATATTTCCGGTAAGTAAGTAATTAGTATATGCCTCAAGAGAAACAACAGAAGAATGCTATGGAGCTAACGTTGAGTCAGTTATCCATGTGGACGGGACAAAAACTAAATCCTGGCTCACCGCTATACAATGTGGTACATTCTTTTGATATCTCGGGTTCCTTGGACATTGATGGTTTTAAAACCTCTTTTCAAGAATTAATTAAGCAAGTAGATATTTTTAGGATCATTTTTTTTGAGCAGGATGGTATTCCATACCAATCCGTAGTTACCGATTTTGAATATAGTTTGGAGATTATAGATTTTTCTACTACCAAAACGAGAGAGCATATCCGGACATGGATAGATAATAGGAGTAAAATACCGTTTGATATGACAGGTCCTTTGTTCGATTCCGTACTACTTCGGATAGACCCTAACAGGCATATTTGGTATCTGAATTTTCATCATATCCTTTCCGATGCCACTTCGTCAACGATTATTTACCAAAGACTCTCGAAAATATATGCACATATCTTGGAAAATGGATGCGGGTATGACGAAGCAGCACCATCCTTCCTTTCCTATGTTGATTTTGAAATGGCACAACAGAAGAGTGCACCTATGGATACTATAAGGGACTATTGGAGGGATAAGGTCAAATCGCATGTTTTCCTTCCTAAGTGGTACGGGCGTAGAACGGATAACGGTACTACCCGTGCCAGACGTATTTCCTTAAAATTGGGGAAGGAGCGCACCAATAGCCTAAAACAATTGGCGAAACATCCTGAAATACGAATGTTTACAGAACATTTAACGCTGTTTAATCTGTTTGCCACATTTCTTTTTATCTACCTGTATAGAATCAGCGGACAAGAGAAATTGACCATTGGCACCATTTCTCACAACAGGGGCACAAAATCATTTAAGGAGACAGCGGGGTTATTTATCGAGCTGTTTCCATTGGTTGGGGAACTCACCCCAGAAGATACCTTTGCTACTGTACTGCAGCGCATAAAATTGGAAACCAATGCATATCTAAGAAACGCACAACCCGGTACCACCAATGCCGAGATTAGTCGGAGCTTTAATGTGATATTAAACTATATCAATGCGGGCTTTACCGATTTTAACGGGCTCCCCATGCAATCGGATTGGGTGCACCCGGGACACAATGACCCTGCCCATTCTCTGCGATTTCATGTATATGACATGGATAGTTCCGGAGAAATTGAACTTTTATTCGATTTAAACGAAGGTGTCTTTGATGAAGATTTAATGGAAGAAGTACCAGGACATTTTTTACACCTTTTGGATGCTGCTCTACAGCGTATGGATACTCCGGTAACCCTACCAAAACTTACCACTGCCAAAGAAGCACTTTTACAGGAACAATTGCTCTCGACCCCGCCAAGAGAATACACTTCCATTCTTGAAATGTTCCGGAAACAGGTACTGAAAAGACCTCATGAAATTGCCTTACATTGTAACAAACAAGAACTAAGTTATGCCCAGCTAAATGAACAGTCGAACAAACTGGCCTCGTATCTAAAAAAACGAGATATAGGCAAAAGTAAAAAAGTTGCGATTTACCTGTATAGAACACAGGATTACATTATTTCGGTATTGGCAGTATTAAAAACCGGAGCGGCCTTTATACCTATACCTTCAGATCAGGCCCCGCAAAGAATTGCGGATATGGTTTCCAATGCCGAATCTTCCTTGGTGTTAACGCAGGGCGAATTATATGGGAACATTAAGCACATAACAACTCCAGTAGTAAAAATTTCGGATAAGGCCAAAGACATTGCCAAGGAACCGAACCATGATGTATACAACGATGCTACCCATAAAAACCTTGCTTACATATTGTATACTTCCGGGTCTACCGGCGAACCAAAAGGTGTAATGATATCCCACGGTGCCTTGTCCAATTACCTGCTTTGGGCAATGGACTACTATAAGGTTGACCATTCTTGTACATTTCCCTTGTTCACCTCCGTCGGCTTTGACCTTACGATTACATCCACCTTCCTTCCATTACTAAGTGGCGGTAAGATGTACATCTATAGAGAGGATAGTAATGGATCGGATGTTTCCATTATGCAGGTTTTAAAAGAAAACAGGGTAAACAGTATTAAATTGACCCCATCGCATTTATCCCTACTACAAGAAGGGAATCTCAACACATCAAAACTGCGAACCATGATCGTGGGCGGTGAAGATTTTAGGACGTCCTTGGCAAAATCCATACAAGGGAAGGTAGGGCCCAGTTTGCAGATCTACAATGAGTATGGTCCAACGGAAGCCACGGTAGGTTGTGTGGTGAGTACGTTTAGTATGGCTATCCATACCGATACGTCCGTACCCATAGGAAAACCTATTTGGGGTACGCAAGCCTATGTGTTGGATGACCATCTAAACATGGTACCTAAGGGGGTACCGGGTCAACTATATATCGGTGGATCCAATCTATCCGATGGATACGTGGGATTCAAGTAACGTACTGAGCGAAAATTTATACAGCACCCATTTCTAAAAAATTCAAGGGCTTATGCCACGGGGGATTTGGTACGATTAAACGAGCATCACGATCTTGAATATTTGGGAAGGGTCGATGAACAGGTGAAGCTAAATGGGTTTAGGATAGAATTACCGGATGTAGAAAGTAATTTAAACGATCATCCTGGAGTTGCAGATTGCGCCGTAGTGGTTGTGGGCGAGGATGGTGCCAAGGTAAAGGAAATCGTGGAAAACTGTGTCGAATGCGGACTTCCCACAAATTATCCCAACATGGATTTCGATGAAAAGGGGGTCTGCCATCTATGCAATTCGTTTAAGGCTTATAAGGAGAAAACCGATAAATATTTCAAGACCGAGGATGAGCTAAAAAAAATACTTGTTTCCGACCAGAATACCGGTGCTGCCTATGACTGTCTTTCACTGCTAAGTGGAGGTAAGGATAGCACTTATATCCTGGCAAGACTAGTACGGATGGGTCTCAAAGTTTTGGCTTTCACCCTGGATAACGGCTATATATCCGATCAAGCCAAGGCCAATATTGATAGAGTGGTACATAAATTGGGTGTGGACCATATGTATGGTAGTACGCCGCATATGAACAAGATTTTTGTAGACAGCTTACAAAGGCATCAAAATGTATGCAATGGTTGCTTCAAGACCATATATACCTTAAGTGCCCAAATAGCTCTTGAAAAAAATATTCCCTTTATTGTAACCGGTTTGTCAAGAGGACAATTTTTTGAAACAAGGTTAACAGAAGAGCTCTTCTGGGACGATACAGCGGATATGAACAAAATTGACCGCACTATTTTGGAGGCCAGAAAATTATATCACCAGGAAGAGGATGCTGTAAAACACTTATTGGATGTATCTATGTTCAATGACGAGAATACATTTACTAAAGTACAGTTTATAGATTTCTACAGGTATTGCGATGTAAGCCTTAGCGAAATGCTTTACTTCCTAAAGGAGCATGTAGATTGGGTGAGACCTACCGATACGGGTAGATCTACCAACTGTTTGATCAACCAGTTGGGTATATATGTTCATAAAAAGGAAAAAGGGTATAGCAATTATTCCTTTCCCTACAGTTGGGACGTTAGGTTGGGACATAAAACTAGGGAAGAAACTTTAGAAGAAATCAATGAAGTTATAGACGAACAAGAAGTAAGGCGTATAATGAACGAGATAGGTTATGAGGAATCTGACGATTCTTCCATAACTCGTGCCCGTTTGGTGGCCTATTATACCGGGAAGGAACGTATACCTTTAACCGACTTCGGACAGTTTATGGACAGGAGGCTTCCGTCTTATATGCAACCTACCATCTATAAATATTTGGATACCCTGCCATTAACGAAAAATGGTAAGGTGGATAAAGAAGCCCTGAAGGGTCTCAATCAAGAGCAATTGGAAATGGATACCCCTTTTGTACCTCCAAGAAATGAAATAGAGGAACTGATAGAGGCGATCTGGAAAGAAGTCTTACAATTGAAAAGGGTAGGGGTGCATGATAATTTTATCGCCCTCGGGGGTCATTCTTTAGCTGCAATACGTGTAACTACCAGAATAAACGAAGAATTGGAAATGAAGATTCCTTTGAACAAAATATTTGAATTGCCCACCATAGCCCAATACGGATCCTATATAGAGGATACCATAGTAATGCTTATGGAGGAATAATTTTTATAAGATATAAAACCCAATTGCC
>JBCBZE010000420.1:0-2229 GCA_039815505.1 Bacteroidota bacterium
GCCGACATATTGCTGTACATGGTGGAAATTGGCGAGAAAGCCTTAAAGGATGAAGCTTTTTTTGAAAAGATAAAAAAAACCAAAATTCCCGTACTCCTTTTATTGAACAAGGTAGATACGGCTACCCAGGAACTGTTGGAGGAACAAGTACAGTATTGGCAAACGATGCTGCCCACTGTAGAATTGCATCCTATTTCGGCCTTGACCAATTTTAATATTAAAAATATTTTTGAACGTATTATTGAATTGCTCCCGGAGGCCCCACCCTATTACCCCAAGGACCAATTAACCGATAAGCCTGAACGTTTTTTTGTAAACGAAACCGTACGGGAGAAAATTTTACAACACTATAAAAAAGAAATTCCCTATGCCGTGGAAATAGAGACCGAGGAGTTTTTTGAAGACGAAAAAATTATACGTATGCGCTCCGTAATCATGGTAGAGCGCGATTCACAGAAGGGTATTATCATTGGGCATAAGGGAAATGCGTTGAAAAGGGTAGGAGTGGCCGCTAGAAAGGACTTGGAAAAGTTCTTTGACAAACAAGTTCACTTGGAACTCTACGTAAAAGTAAATAAGAACTGGAGAAGTAATCGCAATCAGTTAAAGCGTTTTGGTTATAACGACTAAGGGTATCTTAACCACTTATAGCACATTGCTTCAAGAAAATAGCATTACTTTTGTGCCTCCAAATTAAAGTATTATGAGTGCCATTGTAGCCATCGTAGGGAGACCTAACGTGGGGAAATCCACTTTTTTCAATAGATTGATACAACGCAGGGAAGCCATCGTTGATGCGGTAAGCGGTGTTACTAGAGACCGTCATTATGGAAAAAGCGATTGGAACGGAAAGGAATTTTCATTGATAGATACCGGTGGTTATGTATTGGGTAGTGATGATATCTTTGAACAAGAAATAGATAAACAGGTAGAACTGGCCATTGGGGAAGCGGACGCCATTATTTTTATGGTAGATGTGGAAACGGGAATAACGGGAATGGACGAAGATGTTGCCAAGTTGTTACGAAGGGTAGACAAGCCCGTTTTTGTTGGGGTGAATAAAGTGGATAATGCCAAACGTGCCGAGGATGCGGTAGAGTTTTACGGATTGGGATTAGGCGACTATTATACCCTATCCAGTATCAATGGTAGCGGAACGGGAGAACTTTTGGATGCATTGGTCAAAGTATTGCCGGAATATGAAAACGAAGAGGATGAGCTTCCCCGTTTTGCCGTGGTGGGCAGACCCAATGCCGGAAAATCTTCGTTCATCAATGCCCTGATCGGAGAAGACCGCTATATCGTCACCGATATTGCAGGGACTACGAGGGACAGTATTGACACAAAATACAATCGTTTTGGTTTTGAGTTTAACTTGGTCGATACCGCTGGAATTCGAAGAAAAGCCAAAGTAAAGGAAGATTTGGAATTCTATTCCGTAATGCGTTCCGTGCGGGCCATTGAACATTGCGATGTTTGTTTGTTGGTGTTGGATGCCACCAGAGGGTTCGATGGACAAGTGGAAAATATTTTTTGGTTGGCCCATCGCAATCATAAGGGAATTGTAATTCTGGTCAATAAATGGGATTTGGTGGATAAGGATACCCATACGGTCAAAAATTATTCGGAAAAGATAAAAAAGGCCATAGCGCCTTTTACGGATGTACCCATTCTCTTTGTTTCCGTATTGACCAAGCAACGTATTTTTAAAGCGATTGAAACAGCCGTTGATGTCTATAAGAATCGTTCTGAACGTATCCCTACCAGAAAACTGAATGATACCCTATTACCTATTATAGAACATACTCCTCCACCTGCATATAAGGGAAAATTTGTGAAGATCAAATTTTGCACACAATTGCCCACGCCCTATCCACAGTTTGCTTTTTTCTGTAACCTACCCCAATACATAAGAGATCCCTACAAACGATTTTTAGAAAATAAATTACGGGAACACTTTAATTTCACGGGCGTCCCCTTGACTATTTTTATGCGAAAGAAGTAAGGTTTGTTATCGGTTAAGGTTTGCAGACCAAATACTGATTACCGGGAGCTGTTCTATTGTATCACCAACCACCGGAAGCACCACCTCCTCCAAAACCTCCGCCTCCAAAACCTCCGCCAAAGCCACCACCACTTCCGAATCCTCCTCCGGATGAGCTTCCACCAAAGCCGCCACGCCCCATATTGCTTAGGATAATGATGTCCCAAAGATCCATTCCAGAAGAA
>JBCBZE010000014.1:0-24137 GCA_039815505.1 Bacteroidota bacterium
GAATTGGATGCAACTCCTGCCCTTCCCAAAGAAAATGTTTCTTCCGCTAAAATAACCGATTTGGAATATAGTGGAGAACAGGAAATGGGCGAGGAAAGGGATTTTGAATAGTTTAAAAATACCGCTCTACCAATACGTTCAGATGATGTTTTTGGTGTCCGCCGATAACAAAACCCAAAGCGGCGACGCTCATGGGCGTATTGCTTGCGCTACCCATGCGTTTTAACTGCGCTGTCCCAAATGACTTGAACAACGTAATTGTTGAATCCCTAACAGCGTTGAACTCCTCCACAATGCTTTCCCTACTTCTTTTGTTTGCATTGGATTCCGGCACAAAATCGTCTTGTTCAAAACCATATAAAGCGGTTTTATCGTTCCTACCAAAACGCAACGCACGATATTGAAAAACACGTTCGGCATCTATAATATGCATTAACACCTCCGCTACCGTCCACTTGCCTTCGGCATAGGCATACGAAAGTTTCTCTATTGGAACATTTTTCACAAACCGAAGAAAAGTTTCCTTTTCCTCCTTAAGGGCATCAATAAGCTCTACATCCTTAAGCGTTTGGATATACGCTCCATAGTAAGGGTCATATGTTGTAGTGTCTAATTCGGATTTTCTCATAGTTTAAAAATAAAAAATCCCGAACACCAAAGGAACGGGATTATATTATATTGGACAAGCCTATTTACATTTCGTTGAATATGGTATGCATCAATCGTTTTTTGTCATTAATGCTTTCCTCCAATGAAATCATGGTCTCCGTTCTACTGATGCCATCAATATCATCTATTTTGAAAATAATATTTTTTGCATGATTGGTGTCCTGGGCCCTGATTTTACAGAAAATATTGAATTTCCCTGTAGTAATATGTGCTACGGTTACATAAGGTATCTGGTTCAAACGTTCCAGCACAAATTTAGTCTGGTGCGTTTTTTCCAAAAATATACCCACATAGGCAATGAAGGAATAATCTAACTTTACATAATCAAGTGTTAGGGAAGACCCCTTAATAATACCTGCTTCTTCCATTTTCTTCACCCTTACGTGAACGGTACCGGCCGAGATCAACAATTTTTTGGCGATATCCGTGAATGGGGTTCTGGTATTATCGATCAGCATATCCAAGATTTGATGATCGATTTCGTCTAGTTTTACTTTAGCCATTTTAACGTAATATTTCGAACAAAAATACGTAATTAAGAAATTAAACGTAATAAATCTTATCTTTTTTTATCAAAAATGTAAATAATCCTGTTTTCTGTTCGGTTAATCGCTTATTGAAGAAGCTGCATAAGCAAGGGCATCTCTAAGATGGTCCGCAGGTCCGAACGATTTGTGCAGTTATACTCCTTATGACCATAAAAGTCATTCAACGCCCCAATTTCTTTGACCTTAGGGATAAAGGATATGGTGTCCGATTCCAATTTTTCCTCATATGAAATACCCACGGATACGCCTTTATCATATTTTTTGCCGATCAAATGAGCATCCTTTATCAGGATGTCGAAAAATTGTTTTCCATTCTCCGGAATTAAAAAATAATCATCCCTATCATAATCGGATATAGCATTATTGGCTATGGTCCAAATTGCTTGAAGTATCGCTTGGAACATGTATATTCTTGTTTTTTCCCTTTGATAATCATTTGGAAAATGACCGGCCTCGAATAAAATGGTGGGTATCCCCAACATCTGGAAGGTATCGCCAACACAATTTGCGTTAAAAGCATCATCATACCTTCCTACTTGCCCGGGTATAATGCGTTGTATTAGTTGATTCATGGCAACAATAAGTTGCATACTCACGCCCCTTGTACGGGAAATGCTTCTATTTTTATCATGTGCGGGTGCCAAAAAAGATAAGGTCGCCGGTTTGGAGGTTTTGCCCACGCTAAACAGGGTACGCTGATCATGCAGGTTAAAACAATAGTCCGGTTTAAAATCGTCCAAAACTTTGCGCAGTATTCTACTCTCCGGTTCCCGTAAATTTTGAGCATCCCTATTTAAATCTATACCATTTGCATTAATTCGGGTATAGGCCGCTGCTCCATCCGGGTTGAGGATAGGAATAATGCAAATGCTACAATTTTCTAAAATGAACTTACTTTCCGGTGTCGGTTCGTTTAAATAATGAATACAATCCAACACGGCCTTGGTGGTAGTGGATTCGTTCCCATGCATCTGGGACCACATCAATATTTTTAACCGGCCCTGCCCCAAACGTATAATCTCAATAGGTCTTCCCAAAACGGAGTACCCCAACGTTTCCAAATGGATGGCCCCATGTGCTTTAAAAACCCGTTGGATATCCTCAACACGCATGTAGCGCCCTTCAATGGTTTTTTCTCTTATGGTGTCGTGATCTATTTTTAGTTGGGTCATTGGATGGATTAAAACAGTAGTGTAAAAATAACTCCAAATTATATAACAATTGTAATGATAATTTACAATTGTAAACATATTTTTAGCACTATTTTACTAAAACAATTCACGATCGTGAACAAAATTCGAGAATCGATTGTAAAAAATTATATAAACACTTTAAATATCGTATATTCAATATATTAAATATCTTTATATAAAGTATAAAATTTATTTTTTACCACCCTAAACCTAATCCTTTTACGAATAAACCGGGCGGTTTTCATTATTTTAGTCAAAATATTTTTTACAATGGTAAACAGTGGTGATTTTATAAAAAGACTTGAGAAGATCCTGCATTACTACGATATTTCCGCTTCTGCATTTGCAGACAAAATCAATGTACAGCGTTCCAGCATTTCCCATCTATTGACCGGAAGGAACAAGCCCAGTTTGGAGTTTGTCCTTAAGGTAATACAAACATTTCCCGAAGTGAATTTATATTGGCTTTTGAAGGGCAAAGGAAAATTCCCTCATGAACCCGCCGAGAATCTTCCCCCACCCCAAGTTGGGAAGGAAGCACAAGACCACCCTCCCAAAACATCAAAAAAATCAATTAAAAAAATTATCATTTTCTATGAAGATGGCAGCTTTGAACCCTACGAAAGCTAAAATTGCACCATTGTCGCTATTGTTGCTATTTTACCATGGTGGATATGGGCTAATTTCTTAATTTGCGGACATGACAAAACGCATTATCCTCTGTTTCCTGGCATTCCCCATCTTCGTATCCTGCTATGAGCCCGAAAGAAATTGTGACGCCTTCAAAACGGGCGAATTCAGTTTTGAGTACGAAGTGGATGGCGTAAAGAAATCGGGCACTTTTACAAGGACCGACGCATATAGTGTAGAGTTTTACGAGGGAAAAGTAGATAGTGCCAGTGTACGCTGGATAAACGATTGCGAGTTTGTTTTAAAGCCTTTGGACAATAGAGGGGCCATACACTATAAAATCATCAAAACTACCGCTGACAGCTACACCTTTGAGTATAAACGAGCGGTTAAAAGCACCAAGGATAAATTAATCGTTAAACGAGGAACCGCCATAAAAACCAATTAAGATGTTTGAAATTTTCACAAGTCCGGATGCCTGGGTCGCATTATTGACCTTGACTTTTTTAGAAATCGTATTGGGAATAGACAATATTATCTTTATTTCCATAGCAGCGGGAAAACTGGAGAAGGGCCAACGCAAAAGGGCAACCAATATAGGCCTTGCGCTGGCCATGGCCATGCGTATCCTATTGCTTTTCGGAATTACACTTCTCACCTCCATGAAAAAACCCTTTTGGGTATTGGATGGGGATTGGATTTCCGGAGGCATCAGCGGACAGGCGCTTATCTTATTTGGAGGTGGTCTCTTTCTGCTCTATAAGAGCACCAAGGAAATCCATGAAAAAGTGGAGGACAAAGGGCATGATGAAAGGGAGGTCACCAAAAGTCGCTCCTCGTCCTTGTCCCATGCCATTGTTCAAATAACGATCATCAATATTGTGTTTTCGTTCGACTCTATCCTTACGGCCATAGGAATGACGAACGGTATCTCGCCCAATCCAAACGACGCCCTGATTTTAATGGTCGTCGCCGTAGTTATTTCAGTAATTATTATGATGTTGTTTGCCAATCCTGTGGGTGAGTTCGTGAACCGACATCCGTCCATCCAAGTATTGGGCCTGTCTTTTTTAATACTGATTGGTTTTATGTTGGTGGCGGAAGCCGCCCACCTATCACATCTGGTCGTTTTTGGAAACGAAGTGGGCACTATACCCAAAGGATACCTCTACTTTACCATTGCCTTTTCACTAATGGTGGAATTTTTTGATATGCGGATGCGAAAAAACAAGAAGCCGATAGCTGCCAAAGAAGAATCATTGGACAATTAGCCGTTAGTTGGGCCTACTGAAAACCAGCTCGGCGTCCTTCTCCTTGGCCTCTTTCTTAAACTTTCTAAATTGTTCTTGCTGTTGCTTTACGGTCAAGGTACTACCATCGGGACTCCAACCTGGAGGGCCAAAGATATACATTAAGGCATGCGAGAACTTCTTGGCCTTCCTTACGTCATTGTAAATATCCTTGAACTCATGGGTGAGGATAACCACAGGATTATGGGAGTTTGGCGCGTGGATAACACCGTATTTTACATCAATATCATCATCCAATTCTTTCCAAGTTCCAAAAATCTTGTCAAAGATATTAAGAAAGCCCCCATGGTTCTTATCTAAATACTCCACATTTTGTGCATGGTGCACCTGATGCATGGTATGGGTATTAAAGACCTTTTCAATGATTCCCATTTTTGGGATATACACCGAGTGCAATTGAAACTGCCACAAGGCTTCTATTCCCAAACAAACCACTACCATTTCCGGAGGGAAACCAATAGCGGGCATCCACATATAGAACAGCGGCTTATAAAGAATAGTGAACCAACCGTTGCGAACGGCGGTACCCAAATTAAAGTTGTCCGACGAATGATGTACTATATGGGCCGCCCATAAAATACGTATTTCGTGATTGGCCCTATGGAACCAATAATAGGTAAAGTCATCCGCGAATTGACAAAGGAGCCAAATATACCATACATACCCAAAGGATTCATAGCCCAAAACGTTGGTGCGAACACCATCGACCAAAGGGTTGAAAAAGTCATAGGTAAAATTGAAGATAACTATGGCAGAAATTACTTTGATCAACGGGGCGATAATAGCCGATCCCAGCCCCATAAAACCACTCGCAAATAAGTCCTTCCACTCATACAGATGGTCATCGCCATGTGTTTTGCTATAGGTGAGTTCCAAAAGTATAAAGGCAATAAAACAAGGTACACCGTAAACTAACGGGTTAGTAAAATCCATAAATGGGAGATTTTTGGCGAATATAGTTATATTTAGTAAATAAGAAGGATTGACTTTTCATAATCATTTAAAAAAGTGTGGGTTGATCGGCATCCTCACTCCCCGTAGCATCATCTTTTTTATCAGAAATCACAGGTTCTTCATCAACCACTTCTATTTCATTCGTATCCTGTGTTTCCGGTTCTTCATAAGGCAAAGGTTCTAAAGCATTTACGTTCTTTACTTTTTCACTTGTCAATTGATTACCTAAAGCTTTTATTCCTTTAATCGATATAAAATCTTCAATATCAATATTTTGATTGGGTTTTGCTTCTTTGCCACGAGGCTTAACAAATTCTATCTCGACCATAGGCCTCCAATCCGTTGAAACCAATTCCAGATGAGATTTAGGGTGTTCGGAAATAAAAAGCTCCTCCTTATTATCGTTCTCTATCAAGAACCGTTTAATATAGTAACGTTCCTTTGCTCCTTCGTAGTATATAGCAGACAGTGGTTTTAAGGGATGCCATTTTTCAAGGACGACCATATCCTCATCAAAGCGCGAAGAAAGGTTGGGCAAAACCGTTTTTATGGTTCCTTTTTGGGTAATGATCAGCAATTTGTCCTCGCCTTTGAATTCCCCTAACAACTCCCCTCTTCCATCTACATTCAGTCGTCTTACCACATCATCGAACCAAATCTTTCTAGGCTTTAAGGTAGAAACCCCCTTTTCCTTTAACTCAATGCGTTTAACCGAGTATTTGGTCACTAAATTCCCCTTGGACGCCCTACCTTTTATGAGCACATCCGCAAAATCCAACTCCCATTTAAGTTTTTTAACGCTCCCCACCTGCCTTAGGTTCACCGTGACCACCTCTGCCTCTCCGTTGGGGTTGGCGGAAAAATAATAGACATCGGTCAAAGGCTTGCCATTGGCCAGGTCATAGAGCTTGTCCCTAGTGATGCTCGTAACACTGAAGCGCTTTATATAACTGGCCCCTCCTTTACCGTCTTTGTAGATCATATTATAAATGGTACGCGCATCTTTTTTCTTGAATACCGCTACATGGATAATATGTTTGCCCACAAAGGTTTTGGAATCTACCTTGGTCACCATCATTTTGGCGTTCTTGGTAAACACTATGATATCATCTATATCGCTACAGTCCGTTACATACTCGTCCCGCCTTAAGGAAGTCCCCACAAAACCTTCTTCCCTGTTTACATAGAGCTTTGTATTTCGGATAACTACTTTGGTAGCCTCTATATCATCAAAAATCCTAATTTCGGATTTGCGCTCCCTGCCTTTCCCGTATTTCTTTTTTAAGTTTTTGAAATAATCAATGGCAAAATCGGTAAGATGGGCCAAATGATGCTTTACTTCCGCTATCTTCCCTTCCAAGCCCTCTATATGTTGCTGCGCCTTATCCAAATCGAACTTCGATATCCGCTTAATACGTATTTCGGTAAGTCTAGTGATGTCTTCTTCCGTCACGGAACGCTTTAAATGCTTGGTATGGGGTTTTAGGCCCTTGTCAATTGCACTAATAACACCTTCCCAGGTCTCTTCTTCCTCTATGTCCCTATATATTCTGTTTTCTATGAAAATACGCTCCAAGGAAGCAAAATGCCATTGTTCCTCCAGTTCGGCCAATTGGATCTCCAATTCCGCCTTTAATAGTTCCACCGTAAGATCCGCGGAGCGTTTTAGCATTTCGGTCACGCCTATGAATAGCGGTTTGTTATCCTCAATGATACATCCCAAGGGGGAAATCGAAGATTCGCAGGAGGTAAAGGCATAGAGGGCATCAATAGTTTTATCCGGGGATATCCCGCTTGGCAAGTGTACTAGAATTTCAACTTCGGCGGCCGTATTATCCTCTATTTTTTTGACTTTTATCTTCCCTTTTTCATTGGCTTTAAGAATAGAATCTATTAAAGAAGAAGTGTTGGTTCCATGTGGTATTTCATTGATAACCAGCGTGTTTTTATCAATCTGGGAAATTCTAGCCCTCACCCGGATCTTACCACCCCGTAAACCATCGTTATAATTGGTGACATCTATAATTCCCCCGGTTGGAAAATCAGGGTACAACTTAAAACGCTGCCCTTTAAGATGTTTAACCGAGGCGTCTATCAGTTCATTGAAATTGTGCGGTAACACTTTTGTGGAGAGACCCACCGCAATCCCTTCCGCCCCTTGCGCCAGCAATAGCGGAAACTTTACCGGAAGATTGACCGGCTCTTTTTTTCTACCGTCATAGGAAAGTTGCCATTCGGTAATCTTTGGGCTAAAAACAACTTCTAAACCAAACTTGGACAAGCGCGCTTCAATATATCGAGAAGCGGCCGCCCTATCCCCGGTCAAGATATTGCCCCAGTTTCCCTGGGTATCTATCAATAGGTCCTTTTGACCTATTTGCACCATGGCGTCCGCGATACTGGCATCACCATGCGGGTGATACTGCATCGTATGCCCTACCACATTGGCCACTTTATTGTATCGCCCATCATCCAACTCCTTAAGGGCATGCATAATTCTACGCTGTACCGGTTTAAAACCATCCTCGATAGCGGGTACGGCCCTCTCCAAAATTACATAGGAAGCATAGTCCAAAAACCAATCTTTATACATTCCCGTTACCTTGGTCAGGGCTTCTTGGGCATCCAATTGGTCTTCATTAAGTGCTTCGTTCAAATCTTCATCCTCATTCATAGAGAAGTACTATGTATTGTATTGGTTTATAATTGGTTTTCCTTAACTAAATCAATTTCTACTTTAAGATTTTGGATAATGAACCGTTGTCTATCCGGTGTATTTTTCCCCATGTAAAAGTTAAGCAATTGCTCTATGGACATGGCTTTATCCAACATCACCGGTTCTAAACGGATATCGTCACCAATGAAGTGTTTAAATTCATCCGGGGAAATTTCCCCCAACCCCTTGAATCTGGTGATTTCAGGTTTTCCCGAAAGCTTTTCTATAGCATTCTTTCTTTCCTCTTCACTATAACAATACACCGTTTCTTTCTTGTTCCTAACACGGAACAGGGGCGTCTGTAAAATATACAAATGATTTTCTTTGATCAATTCAGGGAAAAATTGAAGGAAGAACGTAATGAGCAATAAACGGATGTGCATCCCGTCCACATCGGCATCCGTTGCGATAACGATGTTATTGTAACGGAGGTCCTCCATAGACTCCTCAATGTTCAGGGCCGCTTGCAATAAATTGAACTCCTCGTTCTCATAAACTATCTTCTTGGACATACCATAGGAATTCAGGGGTTTACCTCGAAGACTAAAAACGGCCTGTGTATTGACGTCCCTGGATTTTGTTATGGAGCCCGATGCGGAATCACCCTCGGTAATGAACAAAGTGCTCTCCAAGCGCCTATCGTTTTTCATATCGCCCAAGTGCACCCTACAATCCCGTAATTTTTTATTGTGCAAACTCGCTTTTTTTGCTCTTTCCCTAGCTAATTTTCGTATACCGGAGAGGTCTTTACGTTCTTTTTCCGCCTGTATGATCTTCCGTTGCAATTTTTCCGCAGTATCCTGGTTTTTGTGCAGGTAGTTATCCAGGTATTTTCCAACAAAATCGTTGACATAGGACCTAACCGTAGGCATGCCGCCGCCCATATCCGTAGAGCCCAGCTTGGTTTTGGTCTGACTTTCAAAAACAGGCTCCATGACTTTTATGGAAATAGCGGATATGATGGATTTTCGTATATCGGAAGCCTCATAGCTCTTTCCATAAAAATCACGTATCGTTTTCACCAAGGCTTCCCTAAAGGCCGCTTGATGTGTTCCTCCCTGGGTCGTATGCTGGCCATTTACAAAAGAATGGTATTCCTCGCTGTACTGTGTCTTGCTATGCGTTATAGCCACTTCTATATCGTTCCCCTTAAGGTGAATAATGGGGTATAACATGTCTTCTGGACTGTTATTGTCCTCCAGAAGATCTTTAAGGCCGTTCTCCGAATGGAATTTCTCACCATTAAAAACAATGGTCAGCCCTGGATTTAAGTATACATAGTTCTTGAGCATGCGTTCTACATACTCGTTCCTATATTTATATTTTTTGAAAATGGCTTCATCCGGTGTAAACGATACTTTGGTTCCCTTTCTCTTGGAGGTGTCCATGGGCCCATCTTCCGCAACCAAATTCCCTTGACGGAATTCGGCAGACTTTATTTGGCTTTCCCTAGAAGATTCAACCTTGAAGAAAGACGATAAAGCGTTAACCGCCTTGGTACCTACACCATTGAGTCCTACCGATTTTTTAAAGGCCCTTGAGTCGTATTTTCCGCCCGTATTCATTTTGGATACCACATCCACCACCTTTCCCAATGGAATACCGCGACCGTAGTCCCTAACATTGACCATGTGATCCTTAATAACAATTTCGATGGTCTTGCCCGCACCCATGACAAATTCGTCGATACAATTATCTATCACCTCTTTCAAAAGAATATAGATACCATCATCGGCCGAAGAACCATCCCCTAACTTTCCAATATACATACCCGGGCGCATACGGATATGCTCCTTCCAATCCAAGGAACGGATATTATCTTCGGTATATTGGGTGTTTTCTGCCATTTATGGGGGCTTTAAAAGCTAATGGTCGCTAATATAATAAGTGTTGTAAAAAGATAAAACCCATCCCCGTTAAAGTAATTAACAAAGAAAAAGGGGTTTTGTTGATAGTATACGCTTTATAGCTTAAAGTTCCAAGCTTTTAAGCAGACGATATGCATGATTGCTCAGAAGGTCCGTTCAAAAGTACAATCTCCCACGCTTTCTTGAAAAATAGAAGTATTATAAAATACAATAAATTGATTTTCAATTTATTAAAACATACAATATAAACTTTTAGTTAAATTTATACGTTAAACCTAAAATGCATTACATCACCATCCTTGACGATATAATCCTTTCCTTCTACCCGCATTCTGCCCGCCTCCTTCACTTTGGCCTCACTGCCATAATTTACATAATCTTCGTAGGAGATAACCTCTGCACGAATAAACCCTTTTTCGAAATCGGTATGTATCACCCCTGCAGCTTGTGGAGCGGTAGCACCTATTGGAATCGTCCATGCGCGAACCTCTTTTTCCCCGGCCGTAAAATACGTTTCCAGATTCAATAATTTATAGGCGCCTCGTATCAATTTAGCCGAACCCGGTTCGCTTAGTCCCAGGTCTTCCAAAAACAATTGTCGCTCTTCATAGGTGTCCAGTTCCGTAATATCGGCCTCCGTACCCACGGCAAGAACAATGACTTCGGCATTCTCATGGGATACATTGGACCGTACTTTTTCTACATAGGCATTTCCGCTAACGGCCGCCGCCTCATCTACGTTACAAACATACATTACCGGTTTATCCGTAATGAACTGCAACGGTTTTACGAATTCGTTCCTGTCGTCCTGTTCCATGGTTATAGCGCGCACGGAAGTCCCTGCTTCCAGACCTTCCTTTAATTTTAGCAATACCGCCTCCTCTTTTTGGGCCTCCTTATTGCCCGTTTTTGCAGCGCGCTTTACCTTATCCAGCTTCTTCTCCACCGTTTCAAGGTCTTTTAACTGCAATTCCATATCAATGGTTTCCTTGTCCCTTATGGGATCCACGGAACCATCTACGTGCACAATATTGTCATTATCAAAACAACGGAGTACATGTAGGATGGCATCGGTCTCTCTTATATTGCCCAAAAACTGATTTCCTAGGCCCTCTCCTTTACTGGCGCCCTTTACAAGGCCCGCAATATCAACGATCTCCACGGTAGCGGGCATTACACGTTCCGGGCTTACCATCGCCTCTAGTTTTTGCAATCTGCCATCGGGAACGTTTACCACACCTATATTAGGTTCTATGGTGCAAAATGGAAAATTGGCACTTTGTGCTTTGGCATTGGACAAACAATTGAAAAGAGTTGATTTGCCCACATTTGGCAATCCTACGATACCTGCTTTCATCTTATTGAATAATTTTACGGCTGCAAAGATAGTTTTTACGGTAGTATTTAAGCTATTATACCCCAAACAAAAAATGTGTTGCTAGAAAATGGGATGGTCCCTCTGTTTTAGATCCAAAGGGTAACAATTTCTACAATGGTTCGTCTATTATTTGCAAAAGCAGTTGTAATGAGCAGTAAATTCATCTTATTTTATACAAGCGTTCTATTATGTCTTACCCTTACATGGGGACAGGATATCAGCGGTAAGATAATCGATAAGGATACCAAAGACCCTATTCCTTATGCTACCATTCAGATCGATGAAACAAGGGGAACCATTACCAATGAGGAAGGTTTTTTTCTCATAACCCTTGGCGATGCGTCCGTTACAGACTTAACCATATCCTGTCTGGGATATGCAACAAAAATAGTCTCCCTCGACCCAATTGAAAAAAAGGACCTTACCATTGCCCTCGGAGCATCGGTTCTTGAGCTAGATGAGGTCTTCGTAAGCAATAGTACCCCCAATGCGGATGCCATTATGGCCAAAGTACGATCAAGGGTTAAGGACAACTACCGATCCGGCCCGCTGAGATACGAGTTGTTTTATCGCGAAACTGCTAAAATAGATTTTAAATCACTTGAGCTAGAAGTGGATAAGGCCTCCAATGTGGGAAAATTACAAATAGCTAAGGCCAATAAAGGTCTTGAAAACCTGGCCAATGATATTAAAGCCAGCAAAACGATTCAATTTAGAGACTTTAAAGGCGATCTTTTGGCCAAGGATGCGGAAAATACCAAGCTCGTAGTGGAAAAAGCTACCAAACTAATCGATAGTCGAAAGGATTTTTCTATTGAAAATGTGCAGAAAAGAGCGCAGGATATGGTCCTAAAATATTTGGACACCACTAAGACCTATAAGGTTAAGACCGGACTTTTTAAGATCGAGGATTCGCTGTCCTTAAACGAAGCTGAAAAGGAAAGCAAGAAAAATGAATATCTTGTTTCCGAGCTTAGATCCAATTCCCATGACCTCTTAAGAACTTCACTTTTTGATGAAGCATCGTTTCTTTCGGATATCATCGATGATAAATTGTATACCTATTCCTTTTTGGATGCTACCTATTTTAATGATGAACTTGTTTATGTGATACAGTTTAATCCCAAAAGGGCAAAATCCAAATTCGAGGGGAAACTATATATTTCTGACGATACCTATGCTATTCTAAAAACCGACTATGCTTTTGCCAAAGGTAAAAGAGGTGAAAAAGTAAACCTTAAACTGATTCTTGGTGTTAAGTATATTGAAAATAGGAGAAAAGGCACTATTATCTTTAAAAAAGATGGGGACAATAGGTATGTTCCCTATTACTTAAAAGAAGAAGAGGGTAGTTATTTTTATGTAAACCGCCCCTTTAAATTTATAGAAAATAGTCCTGAAAAAAACAAGATAGCGTTCGACTTCAAGATCGAAGGCAATGCCCGCAACAAAGAAGAACTCTTATTTATCAACAGCTCGAAAATGTCCATGGAGCACTATACTTCACTTAAAGAACATGAAAATACCCCATATACTTTACTTCATAGGTATGAACCCACCATCTGGCAAAATAGCAAAGTAATAGCCCCACTGGAAGAAATGAGAAATTTTAAGGTCTCGGAACAGTATTAACCTTCCGGATGCATAAATTGTTGTTTACCCAGCAATTCCTCTTCGGTCTCTTCACGGTCTTCATCCGGCACACAGCAATCTACAGGGCACACGGCAGCACATTGGGGTTCTTCATGAAAGCCCATACATTCCGTACATTTATCCGGTGAGATATAATAAATCTCATCACTTATAGGTTCTTGCACTTCATCCGCATTTACCGCTTTTCCATCGGGCAACACTACATCCCCTGTCAAAGAAGTACCATCACTATAGCGCCATTCGTCCGCTCCCTCGTATATTGCCGTATTGGGGCATTCCGGCTCACAAGCGCCGCAATTAATGCATTCATCCGTTATAATAATCGCCATAACTTTCTTTTTAAACTGTCCCGATAGTTATCGGGATTGATTTGGTAGCCACAATTCCTCTATTTCCAAATTGTTATCAGCTGCAATTTTTAATTCAGTATCACTACTTTTGCACAAAGGTAAACCCTAATAGAATTTTGTACAAATATAATGGCCGACCTTGAACTAAGAATAGAAGCTTTTGTTAAACTTGGAAATTTCTTCCGGGAATTTTACGAATACAACAAAAACGGGAACGAACAACAAGATCATAATGCAAAATGGTTTTTGGAATTTAATGAGAAAATTACCATGGCCAAACATCAAAACGGTTGGTTCACCAAGGAAAATATTCTCTTTGCCATGGCCCATTGGGGCAATGTATTAACGGTAGACAAGCTAGAGGGTTGGCTGGCAAACTACCCCTTGGAAAACATAGGAAGTAAAAAAATTGCGCTTATTATGGCCGGCAATATTCCCATGGTAGGTTTCCATGATTTTTTGGCCACGCTTATTACGGGAAATAGGGCTTTCATCAAATTATCCTCTAACGATACTATTTTGTTACCGCTAATCGCGGCACACCTTATTGAACTGGAGCCTTCTTTTACCGATAAAATAATTTTTTCCGATGGAAAGTTGCAGGAATTCGATGCCGTTATTGCAACGGGCAGTAATAATACCGCTCGTTATTTTGAACATTACTTTGGTAAAAAACCACATATTATCCGTAAGAATAGGAATTCTGTTGCCGTCCTTACCGGGGGAGAGACCACGGAACAACTATCTGCATTGGGGGAAGATATTTTTAGATACTATGGATTGGGATGCAGAAGCGTATCAAAACTTTTTGTGCCCAAAGGGTATGATTTTGATGACTTTTTCAAGGCCATATATGCTTATGCCTCCCTTATAGAACAACAGAAGTATGCCAATAATTATGATTATAATAAGGCGGTATACTTAATGAGCGAATTCGACATACTTGAAAATGGTTTTCTAATGCTCAAGGAAGACACGAGCTATGCCTCCCCCATCGCCACCTTATTCTATGAACATTACGATAGTTTGGAAGATTTGCATGGAATATTAAAAGAAAACGAGGAAAAACTACAATGTATCGTTTCGGAAAATATCATCCCCAATACGGTTCCATTTGGTAAAACACAAAGGCCAGGTCTTACAGAATATGCCGATGGCGTCGACACTGTTGAATTCCTGTTAAAAACATAATGGAATATTTTAATTTCCAATGGTCATCTTTCATTGTTTTTTATGACCTTTAACCTCTTAATTAACAATTCAAAAATGAAAAAACACAATTTTAGTGCAGGCCCCTGTATCTTGCCCCAGGAAGTAATGCAGAAAGCTGCCGAAGCGGTCATTGATTTCAACAATTCCGGCTTATCACTGATTGAAATCTCCCATAGAAGCAAGGATTTTGTAACCGTTATGGAAAATGCGCGTAGTTTGGCCTTGGAGTTGTTGGGATTGGATGGAAAGGGCTATCAGGCCTTATTTCTTCAAGGAGGTGCAAGTACCGAATTCCTTATGGTCGCCTATAATTTGTTGGAAAAAAAGGCCGGTTATATCAATACCGGTGCATGGAGCGACAAAGCCATTAAAGAGGCCAAGCTTTTTGGCGAAGTAGTGGAAATAGCCTCCTCTAAAGACAAAAACTTCAATTATATCCCCAAAGGGTATGTGGTCCCCGATGGGTTGGATTATCTACATATGACCTCCAATAACACCATTTTTGGTACGCAGGTGAAAGAGTTTCCCAAAACAAATACTCCGTTGATCTGTGATATGAGTTCCGATATTTTCTCTCGACAAATGGATTTTTCACAGTTTGACCTGATTTATGCCGGAGCGCAAAAGAATATGGGTCCTGCGGGAACTACACTCGTTGTTGTGAAAGAAGATATTTTGGGCAAGGTGTCCCGTAAGATTCCTTCCATGCTGGATTATCAAGTGCATATTGCCAAGGATAGCATGTTCAATACGCCTTCCGTGTTTGCCGTATATGTTTCGTTGTTAACCTTACAATGGTTAAAGGATTTAGGCGGTATTTCGGCCATTGAGGAAATCAATGATAAAAAAGCACAATTGCTATATTCGGAAATTGAATTGAACCCTATGTTTTCCGGTTTTGCCACCAAAGCAGATCGCTCTCACATGAATGCCACCTTTAATCTGATCGATGATCAATTAAAGGATACTTTTGACGCCATGTGGAAAGAAGCAGGTATAAACGGTCTTAATGGACACCGTTCCGTGGGGGGTTACCGAGCTTCCATGTACAACGCGCTGTCTTTGGAAAGTGTAGGTACCCTAGTGGATGTAATGAGTGAGCTGGAGCGTAAAGGATAGTTTTATTTTAGGTCTTAAGTTGTAAATGCCAATTGTTAAAACTAGTCAGATGAATTCCAAAATTTAAAACTTAAAATTCAAAACTACAGATGAAAATACTAGCGAACGACGGTATATCGCAAAGTGGAATAGATGCGCTGGAAAAAGGAGGGTTTGAGGTCATAACGACCAAGGTCGCCCAAGAACAGTTGGTTAATTATATAAACGAGAATGGTGTTATAGGACTATTGGTCCGTAGTGCAACACAGGTCCGAAAAGACCTGATCGATAATTGTGCCGGTCTAAAACTAATAGGACGTGGCGGAGTAGGTATGGATAATATTGATGTAGCTTATGCTCGGGAAAAAGGATTGCATGTCATCAATACGCCCGCTGCCTCATCCGGGTCGGTCGCGGAGCTGGTGTTCGCCCATCTTTTCGGAGGGGTCCGTTTTCTGTATGATGCCAATAGAAATATGCCTTTGGAAGGCGATAGTAACTTTAAAAAATTGAAAAAGACCTATGCCGGCGGGGTAGAATTACGGGGAAAAACCCTGGGGATAATCGGGTTTGGGCGAATTGGTCAGGCTACGGCAAAAATAGCGTTGGGCGTGGGTATGAACATTGTCTATTTTGACCCTTTTTTAGAGGAAGCCAACATTAAGGTCTCTTTTTTTGATGGACAATCCGTATCTTTTTCCTTTAAAAGTAAATCCAAAGAAGAAGTGTTGGCATCTTCCGATTTTATTACGCTTCATGTTCCTGCACAGAAGGAGTATGTTATCGGTAAAAAGGAATTCGATATCATGAAATCGGGCGTAGGCATCGTAAATGCGGCCAGGGGCGGGGTAATCGATGAGGTTGCCCTTGTGGGTGCCTTGGAAAACAAAAAAGTATCTTTTGCCGGTCTGGATGTTTTTGAATCCGAACCTAAACCCGAAATTAAAATCCTTATGCATCCGGACATTTCCTTAACACCACATATTGGTGCGGCTACGGCAGAAGCCCAGGACCGGATTGGGGAAGAATTGGCGGCACAGATCATCACCTTATTAAAATAACGGGTATTTATACAATTTAAAGCCCATTTTAATAGGCTTTTTTGTACATTGAACCCAACTTTAAATTAACTATAAAATGTCTGGAATATTAGATTTACTAAACAGCCCTATGGGCAAACAACTTATAAGCGGCGTTTCGCAGCAAGCAGGACAACCTGCGGACAAAACAAGTAGCGTGCTTACTATGGCGCTTCCCGTATTAATGGGAGCCATGAAAAGAAATGCCTCTACCCCGGAGGGTGCCCAAGGGCTAATGAACGCACTTTCCAGCAAGCACGATGGGGGTATTTTGGACAATCTTGGTGGATTGTTCGGTGGTGGCGTGGATGAATCCGTCATGAGTGATGGTGCCGGTATATTAGGTCATGTTCTAGGTGGCAGACAACCACAGGTGGAAAATGCATTAAGTCAAAAATCGGGTATTGATGCAAGTTCTGTAGCTACCATATTAAAAGTGGCCGCACCCATCTTAATGGGCTTTTTGGGACAACAGACCAAACAACAGAATGTTAGTGATTCCAGCGGTCTGGGAGATATGCTCGGTGGTTTATTGGGTGGAGGAAGTGCCGGTGCCCAACAGCAATCCTTGATCGAGTCCTTCCTGGATTCCGATGGTGATGGAAGTATTTTGGACGATGTCGCCGGGATGGTCTTGGGTGGTAATCAAAAGAAAAGTGGCTTAGGCGGACTTTTAGGAGGTCTGTTCGGAAAATAAATAAACGCATTAACTTTATTTAACAAGACCATTTGCTTTCGCAGATGGTTTTTTTGTATCTTATAATACAATTTTAAAAACAATGGAACGTCTTTGGCACGTTTTCTGATGCTCCATGTAAAAAATTGTGCAATTACCAAACACCATCAAAATGAAAAAGAAAATAGTCCCCTTAGGCGGCCTCATACTGCTCATCGCCATTGGTATGGCCAGCTGTTCCAGTTCCAAACAAACTGTTGAAATCAGTGATGCGGAAAAGAGTTATTTTGATATTACCGAAAATGATACCATTGAAATTGCCAGTGATGAAACGGAATATGAAATTACCATTATAGAACCCGGCTTCAATACATGGTTAAAGAGTATTGCGAGACCTGAGGGCTATTATTCCCAATCGTTTTTAGAGACGAGAAATCAAATTTTGGTAACCAATTGGAACCTTAGGGTTATGGAACCCCAACGGTTTAGCCCTATTCTCTATCAACTTCCCATAGATTACAGTCCCCATATTGATTACGGGTACGAGGTAAACTATAAGCTATATAATTACTTTGTTTTTTTTCAACGAAAATATAGACAGCGTCTAGGTCCTTTTCTCCCTCGAATATAAAAAGTATCTTTGCGGCCTTAGAAGCGATATAGATGCAAAAACTGAAGGAACGCTGGGGGATTCAATCCAATTTTCAAATCATTGTTATTTGTGTGGTCTTTGCGATTACCGGTTCTTCGTCGGTATATGTGGCAAAGCCTTTTCTCTCATGGATAGGTCTTAGCAGAGATGCCTTTCCCGAAGGTTTTTGGTGGGGAGGCTTGGTCTATTTACTGCTTAGATTATTGTTGATTTTCCCTTTTTATCAAATTTTATTGGTCATTTTTGGTTGGTTGTTCGGTCAATTTAAGTTCTTTTGGAATTTTGAAAAAAAGATGCTCAGACGCATGGGGCTCGGTTTTCTCATTCCTTCGTAATTATGATAATATTAACAAAAATTATCAAATCTAAAACAGTAAATTTGCAGTTATGGGTAAAATGAGGCAGTTCTGTACGCTTTTTGTATTTACCGCTTTGATGTTTGTCAAGGTATCTGCCTTTCATGTATACACGCATGATGATGCTGAAGAGGACACGGTAGATAACTGTGCCTTATGTGATATGGCCATGGACATACAGCAATCCGTGACGTTTGTGCCAACGCCCATTTACATTTCAACTATTGATACATTTGTTTACCTTTCTGAAAGCCCTTTAATTCAGCATCAGGTGGCCAACGTCAATGACATTCACTGCCACGGTATTTTATCAAGACCCCCTCCTTCCATGTAGTCCACTCCACTACAGACGACTTCCTTATTTCCAATTGGAAATTTTATTAAAATTTTTGAATGAAAAAATTCATTTTTGTTATGCTCTGCATGAGCACACCTTTTATATTGGTTGCCCAAGACTGCAATTATTCGTTAAGCGGCACGGTCATAGACTACCATACCAAAAAACCACTGGTAGCGGCGGACGTTACCATTATAGACAGCGGCATAACGATAAAATCCGATAAAAGCGGGAACTATCTCTTTTCCGGTCTTTGTGGGGGCACCATAGAATTAGAGGTATCGCACCCGGAATGTAATACAGTAATACATACCCTTACCCTTAAAGCGAATACCCAAAAAGATCTTTTTTTAGAACATCATTTGGAAGAACTACAAGGAGTTACGATTACCGGACAGCAGCAAAAAGAAAAAGGCACCGAAACAATTTCCCAAGTAACCCTGAACAAGGCGGAAATCAAAGGCAATCCAACCCAGTCATTGGCCGCGGCTATATCCGGGCAACAAGGGGTAACATTTGCATCTAGCGGTACTAATGTGCAATTACCGGTTATCCATGGTTTATTTGGGAACCGGATATTGATTTTAAACAATGGTCTAAAGCACGGGTTTCAAAATTGGGGGGATGAACATGCCCCGGAAATAGATATTACCGCCGCGAATAATATCACTATAATCAAGGGCGCCGCCGGCGTACGTTTTGGCCCCGAAGCACTTGGTGGAGCCATTCTCGTTGACGCTAACCCACTACGACTTGAAGCGCCGTCCTATGCTACTATTGAGACAGGCTTTCAAACCAATGGACTCGGGGTCAATACCAACTTTGAATTAGGAAAGGGTTTTAAAAATTGGAGTTACTTCCTAAACGGAAATTACACAAGAATCGGTGATCGGGAAGCGCCCGACTATAATCTTACCAATACGGGCAAGGAGGAAAAATCGATAGGTTTTGGTACCCGCTACACATATAAAAACTGGGATTTTAAAGTTCATTACAGCTTCTTAGATCAAAACTTGGCCCTATTAAGATCCTCTATAGTGGAAAGTGGTGATGCCTTCATTAGGGCCATTAACTCTGATGAACCCATCTTTATTGAATCTTTTTCCTATGACATAAACGAACCCAATCAGGAGGTACAACACCATTTGGCCAAAGTGGAAGTTAATTGGTGGTACTCCAATGAGGGTAAACTTACCTTCCGTGGAGGCACACAATTGAACAGAAGGGATGAATTTGACGTAAGAAGAAATTCGGAACTCCCTATCATAGACCTCGATTTGGTGACCAATGATTATCAATTGGAATGGAAACACCCCAATTGGCAGGGATTGGATGGCCTAATAGGTATCCAATATTTTAGTCAGGATAACGACAATAATCCCGGTACCCAAACCACTCCTTTTATTCCAAATTACAATTCCGACCGATTTAGTGCCTTTATAACCGAAAGTATGCGGTTCAATAAAAACACGTTGGAAGCCGGGGTACGGTTAGATCATGAGTCCAACGATGTAAGAGGGAGGGAAACCAATCAGGATATTTTTAGGGACGAATTTAGTTTTACCAATTTTACCGCAACCATAGGGTTTACCAGGGCGTTTTCTGAAAACACTACATTTAGGACCAATTTGGGTACGGCTTGGCGCACACCGAACATGGCGGAGCTGTTCAGTTTTGGGCAAAACAGCTTCAAGACCACCTTTGGTCTTTTACGCTTTACGGATAGTGATGGTACGCCTAGTACGGATGATGTAATACCATTTGACGATAGCTCGGTGGAGCCCGAAAGAGGGTACAAGTTCATTAATGAACTGCAGACCTCCAAGAATGGTAACTTTCATAACCTAACGTTGTATTCCCACTATATTGAAGATTATATTTTTGATAGGCCCATAGGTGTGTTTGGAACCATAAGAGGTCCTATGCCGGCCTTTATCTTTGACCAAGCGGATGCGCTTTTTTTAGGTGTGGATTACAGCTGGAAAAAAGAATGGACAGAACAAGTTTCGGGCATTTTTGGTTTAAGTTATCTGTGGTCAAGAAACATCGGTGAAAATGAACCCCTGATCAACCAACCCCCTATTTCAACAAGTTTTGAATTCCAATGGAACCACGGTAAATTTTGGAAATTCGACACCTCAAAATTAATGATTAGGCCCAGCTATACCTTTAGACAATTCCAAGCGCCCAGGACCATTTCCCCGGAAAGTTTGGTCAATGGTTCCTCCGTAATTAGTTCGGATTCCGAGATCTTTGATTTTTTGGATGCCCCTGATGGGTATTTTCTGATCGATCTGGCCTGGAATTTTAGTTTTAAAAATTTTGGTGCAAGCATTTCTGTACATAATCTTTTAAACAACAGTTATCGCAATTACCTTAACGAGTTACGATATTTTGCCGACGAACCCGGTAGAAATATCCTTTTTACATTGAACTATTCCTTTAAAACAAAAAATAATGACTAAGCAACAGACCATTAAAGCCAGGTCTATCATAACAAGACCGCCCTGATGCCATAAAAACGTAATTACATCGCTCTAAATATTTAAAAACAATTGTTAATTAAAAAAAGTAAAAATGAATACAATCGAAAGATTTAAGAATTTCCGTTTATTGGCCCTTTTGTTCGCCGCGCTAACCATCATAACCAGTTGTAGTGACGACGACGATGTACCCGAAGAGGAAGAAGAATTAGAGGTCATTACCGACGTAACCCTAGTGTTCACGAATGCTGCCGATGCGACCGATGTTGTGCGTGCTTCGGCCCAAGATCCCGACGGAATTGGGGTTCAAGAATTGGTAGTCCAGGATGAGATTAGCTTAAGTGCAAGTACCACCTATACCTTAACCATGGAAATTTTCAACAATTTGGAAACTCCAGGAGAGGATATCGGGGAAGAGATACTCGATGAAGATAATGAACATCAATTTTTCTTTAGTTTTTCCGCCGATGCCTTTGCTAGCCCAACAGGAGATGGTAATATAGATACCGCTTCAGATCCCTTAGGTTACAATGATGAGGATGAAAACGGGAACCCAGTTGGTTTATCGACCTCATGGACTACCCCCGCTGAAACCTTAATGAGCGGTAGTTTTACGGCTAGATTGCAACACCAACCCGATATTAAAACCGCTACTACAGGAGCAGATGATGGTGATAGTGACTTTGATCTAACCTTTGTGTTGAATATTCAGTAAGTTAATTTTTTTTATATTTCCTACCGGTCCGTTCGCAATGAACGGTCCGGTTTTTTTAGTTTAGGGCAGTATTATATCTCCCCGAATGGACTAGCTATACTGGCAAAAGATGACTTCTATACCCAACATTCGTTCTTCTACAAGCTACAAGAGCCATCCAATCTTTTCTTCGCGCATATAACCCATAAACCGGATTCCCGAACACAAGGCTTTGTAACTTAGGTTACCTACGTTTTGACCACCCATGTTTATTTTTGAGAATGAAACTAAACAAGGGAATGAAATTGTTGGTGGTTTGTCTACTTTGTATAGGTATGGTCACGGCAGCTGTTTTTCTGGTAGAATTCTTAAAAAACTAAATAAAATGAAAAAGAATATGGGCGGTACAGACCGCATTATCCGTTTTATTGTTGCGGCAATTATTGTTGCCTTATTTTATTTTAAGGTAATCGACGGAACCCTAGCCTACGTCCTGTTGGCCTTGGGGGGTATCTTTGTAGTTACCAGTTTTATAAGCTTTTGTCCGCTTTATGCCATCGTAGGTTTAAACACTTGTAAAGCAACAGAGTAATCCAGGAATACGGGGCGCACTCATTGGTAAATGATTCATCCGCTATGCTTTATGCACCCAATAAGGGAAGGTGTTTTATTTTATGGTAACGCAACGCCATTGCAATACAATGCTTTAGTTCTTTCTTGGGAACTTCGCTCCCTAATTTAAAAACCAGGGCCCTATTGCCTTCAAAGCTAAATTTATCCGTGTAGAGCGTTTTGAACGTGGGGACCAGTTGGGAAGTGCATTTAAAGTATATCGCATATTGTTCTGGATTTTTTGCTTTCCAATCTATCCGTATGGTGCTACCGTATTTTGCAAGATAACTGGGTTCTCCCCATTTTAAGGTTTCTTCCAAACTTGTGATTTCTTCCAATCCGTCAGCGACCTCTAAAATAAGCCCTCGAAGCGCTACCATGTCCTTTAGGACCGCCTTCGGATACCTGTTAAAAACCGATATTACTTCCGGGTCGATCTTTAGCTGTACATTTTGCATGGATATCGAATTATAATATAATGCCATTATCAGGAACGATTTGCGCTACTTACTTTAATTTTTTCCAAAATACAACTTTATCATCGCTCTCCGCATAAAACTCCGGTATTATCGCTTGTCTGATATATTCGCAGTTTTCATAAAACGTTCTGGTAAGCTTAAATTCTGCCTTGCCCGATGTTTCTACAATAAGGATCCTATGGTCATTACTACGCAACAGGTTTTCTATATACGTCATCATTTGCTTTCCCAGGCCTTTGCCCTGAAATTCCTTATGGACCGCAATGGCGTATAGATTATAGGTACCTTCCGTTAGTCTTTCTGGTGCGCAATAACCTATGGAAACCGGTCTTCCTTGCAGGGTTGTCGCAAACCAAATATCCTTGGATAGTGTGTTGGTCAGATAATCTTTGATCATATCATCCAACAAATATGATGGAAACAATTCGCTGGAATCCAATACCATTTTTAAATCGGCTATATCTTCTTTTACGACCTTTCTTATTTCACTTTTCATCTATATGGTTTAAAGGCCAAAGGTACTACCTAAAGTATGGTCAAAATTGTACGGTACTGCTATTGTATGCACTTGATGGACGTACACCTAAAACCTTCTTAAAGGATCTACTTAAATGGGCCTGGTCAAAAAAGCCGTTCTGAAGGGATACCTCCGTTAAATTGCTTTGATCGGACAAATATTGGTCAATGGCTCTTTTTAGATTGTTCCAAACAAGATATTTCTTCAATGAGACCCCCATATGAGCCGTAAAAAGATGTGATAACCTGCTTTTGGACAGGAACACTTTTGAAGACAGTTCCTGTACCAACGTAGCATATGTAATTTCTCCTTTTTCCATGATTCTTAGACACTCCCCCACCCTTTGATCTTCCGGTTCCTTAAGATTATGGTTCTTTGCAAAAGACTTGATCTTATCAAAAAATACACCCCTCTCAACAAATTCCGATGCTACAAAAAAACCTTGGGAAAACGTGATCTGTGCATCTCCCAAGAACTTGGAAAAACGTGTATTGTTATTCTCCAACATCAATACCTCAATGGCAGTATTTTGAGTTGAAACCTTATGTTCCATATTAGCGTCGATGATAGCAAAAACCAGGTTTTTATACGCTTTGGCTTCAATGGTCAGGGTAAAGGTTCCGTCAATCGCCGAAATGATTTCCGTTACGGGATGCGCATGGTTTTCGGACTC
>JBCBZE010000163.1:0-7654 GCA_039815505.1 Bacteroidota bacterium
CAGTTTTTATCCGATCAGCAGGGATATACCCAAGGTCTGGGACTCTCATACGAAGTAGACTTTGATAACTTCAAGGAACTCATGGGGAAAATCTTTAAGAAGAGGCCTAAGGAAGAAAAAATAATAGAACCAGTTTCAGAATCCAATGCCGTTATGGGCAAGGACAGTTTAATACAGTTTTTTCCAAAGACCAAAAACCTCAGGGAATTACCCTAAAGCGCCGCTTATTTCATATTTTTAGAGAACAAATTATTAACGAAAACGTTTGAAGTTTGTTGATGCCCTAAATTATGGGCAATCCTCATCCATTTATTAAAATAAGTTTCCTAGTTTTACCTTTCTAAATTTTTTAATGGATTCAGAAATAAAAAAAATAGCCGTTTTTACATCAGGTGGTGATTCTCCGGGAATGAATGCGGCCATAAGGGCAGTAGTGCGCACATGTGCTTATATGAAAGTGGAATGTGTAGCCATTTATCGTGGGTACGATGGGATGATCGAAGGCGATTTTGAACCTATGGATGCACGTAGTGTAAACAACATTATCAATAAAGGAGGAACAATTCTAAAGTCCGCCAGGTGCGAAGAGTTTAGAACGGTAGAAGGTCGTAAAAAGGCCTATGATCAATTAAAGAAAGCCCATATTGATGCTTTTGTAGTTATTGGCGGTGATGGCAGTTTTACCGGGGCACTGGCCTTTAATAAAGAGTATGATTTTCCGGTAATTGGAATACCAGGTACTATAGATAATGATATTTTTGGCACTACCTATACCTTAGGTTTCGATACTGCCTTAAATACCGTAGTGGAAGCAATAGATAAGATCAGGGATACGGCAAGTTCACATAATCGTTTATTCTTTGTGGAGGTTATGGGTAGGGACGTGGGCCACATTGCTTTGAATGTTGGAGTTGGTGCAGGGGCCGAGGAGATTTTGATTCCGGAAGAGAATTTAGGTCTGGAACGCTTGTTGGATTCTTTGAAGCGTAGTAAGAAATCTGGAAAGTCATCAAGTATTGTAGTAGTGGCGGAAGGTGATAAAATTGGAAAAAGCGTTTTTGAGCTTAAGGAATATGTGGAGCAACACTTGCCTATATATGATGTACGGGTATCTGTCTTGGGACATATGCAGAGAGGAGGCGCTCCCAGCTGTTTCGATAGGGTGTTGGCCAGTAGAATGGGAGTGAAGGCCGTAGAGGCATTGCTAGAGGGTAAAACTAACCTTATGGTCGGTATCCAAGATAATAAAATTACATTGACCCCGATCAGTAAAGCCATAAAGGGGCACACAAAAATAGACAAGGAACTCATAAGGGTATCCGATATAATGACTACATAATTTTAATCATAAAAAAAAGAAAGAATGTCAAGCTTAAAAATAGGAATTAACGGATTTGGAAGAATAGGAAGATTGGTTTTCCGAACAACCGTGAACAGAGATAATGTAGATGTTGTTGCAATCAATGACTTGTTGGATGTGGAACACCTTGCTTATTTATTGAAGTATGATTCGGTCCATGGTAAGTTTGATGGAACCGTTGAGGTACAAGATGGAAATTTAATCGTTAATGGTAAAACAGTAAGGATTACCGCAGAAAGGGATCCCAGAAATTTAAAATGGGATGAAGTAGGTGCCGATATAGTGGCGGAATGTACCGGTATTTTTACGACTTTGGATTCCGCACAGTACCATATTGATGGAGGTGCCAAAAAAGTAGTTATTTCCGCTCCTTCCAAAGATGCGCCTATGTTTGTAATGGGAGTGAACCATAAAGAGATAAAGGCATCTGACAACATTGTTTCCAATGCTTCTTGTACTACGAATTGTTTAGCTCCTATGGCCAAAGTATTGAATGATAGCTTTGGAATCGAGGAAGCCCTAATGACCACGGTACATGCCACTACGGCGACCCAGTTAACGGTAGACGGTCCTTCCAAGAAAGATTGGAGAGGAGGAAGAAGTGCTATGTTGAATATTATCCCTGCCTCTACAGGTGCCGCCAAAGCAGTGACCAAAGTTATTCCGTCCTTGGAAGGAAAACTTACAGGTATGGCTTTTAGGGTTCCAACAGCGGATGTATCTGTTGTGGATTTAACCGTACGCTTAGAAAAAGAAACATCATACGAAGAGATAAAGAAAGCATTTAAGACAGCTTCAGAAGGAGAGTTAAAGGGTATTTTGGGATATACGGAAGAATCCGTGGTATCTCAAGATTTCGTAAGTGATGCCCGTACAAGTATTTTTGATGCAGGTGCCGGAATCGAATTGAATTCCAAGTTTTTTAAAGTGGTTTCCTGGTATGACAATGAAGCGGGATTCTCCAATAAAATGGTAGACCTGGCCGAATATGTAAATAGCTTATAACCCCCATTACGATATAGCGTCCTTGAAAGTAATGACCATGTGCGTTACTTTCAGGATGCTTTTTTAATTTTGCATATATGATATTGATTGTTGATAGCGGTGCTACAAAATCGGATTGGATAGCCCTGGATGAGAAAGGTAATCAACTGTTTCAAACGCAGACATTGGGCCTTAGCCCGGAGGTGTTGACCCGTGAGGTTATAGAAGATAGGTTGGCCAATAACTTTGAGCTTGCAAAGAACAAGGAAAAAGTATCTTGTATGTATTTCTACGGTGCCGGATGCGGCACGGACCGTATGAAGCAGTTTTTAAAGAATATTTTTAGGTCTTTTTTTCCAAATGCAAAATGTGAAGTAAAAGAGGATACCTATGCCGCTGTGTACGCCACAACGAAAATTGGAGATCAAGGCATTGTTTGTATTTTGGGTACAGGATCCAATTGTAGCTATTATGACGGGCATCAACTTTTTCAAAAAGTGACCGCTCTTGGCTATATTCTTATGGATGATGGAAGTGGTAATTTCTTTGGTAGAAAGTTGTTACGGGATTATTATTTTCATAAAATTCCCCAGGCACTGGCCTTAAAATTTTCCAAGGAATACAACTTGGACCCAGATGTTATTAAAGAACACCTTTATAAACAACCTAATCCCAATACCTATCTAGCGACTTTTGCCAGATTTATAGTGGAAAACAAGGACCACCCTTACTGTAAAGGCGTAATTGATAAAGGGTTTCAACAATTTGTCAATAACAATATCATGCAGTTTGAACTGGCCACTAAGGTCCCTATCAATTTTGTGGGTAGCATCGCCTACTATTTAAGGGAGGAGTTAACTACGGTAATAGAAAGGAACGACCTGGTTTTGGGGGTGATTCGCCAACGACCTATAGAAGGCTTAATGGATTTTCATAAAGAGACGTTATAATAGAGGCCTGGTTACCTGCTAACCTTTAACGGCGATCATCGAAATTTCGACATTTACGAACATGGGAAGATTGGCCACTTCCACGGTCTCCCTTGCGGGTGCAGTATCCATATTAAAATAAGCCCCGTACGCTTCATTTACTTGTGCAAACTGATGCATATCTTTTACAAAGATGGAAGTCTTTACCACATTTTCAAAGGTCATATCGGCCTCTGTAAGGATGGCTTTTAAGTTTTCCATACATCGGATGGTTTCTTTTTTAATATCATCCTGTACCAGTTTTCCCGTTGCCGGATCCATTGGGGTCTGTCCGGAAATATAAAGTGTATTTCCACTTAGTATCGCCTGGTTGTAAGGGCCAATGGGGGCAGGGGCATTCGGTGTTGTAATTATCTTTTTCATTCCAAACTAGTTTTGTTCCGTAAATTTAATTTAAAGAAATGAATATTATTGTGGCTGGCTTCTATTTTCCCATTTCAGGTCGCTAAGTATGGAGCTCTTGATGCCTATGAAGAAATACCACCGCTCAAAATTCCCGAAAGGTGTCCAGTCAAAGTTCAATCTAAAACTTTTTAAGTCTCGCTCAAACCTAAGTTGCGTTAGCGTAAAACCTTTATTTCTGATATCGTATCCGGAAGATGCCCCCACCTTCCATCTTGGAGATAGCTCAATGTTGCCTGAAAATTGTAATGAGTGGTTACTGAACTCGTTTTGGCGGTTTGCATTGCTGTAGGTCACCGCATATTGCAGTCGTAAATCCCAAGGAATTTTTGTGGCATAAGGGGGGTTTTCAATGTCTTTGTCTTCATCACGGTCCTGAAAACTCCTACGGTCATTAAAATTGGTAGCCCTTCCAAAAAGATCGTCCGTTCTCCCACCACTGGCTGCCACGTACTCATCTTCTATTTCATCGGTCTCCTCTTCCTCTTCCCTTCTTTTTTTGTCAAAAATAGCACTGCTTAAAGTATATCCTATATTGGCCCTGGCCGAGGTTAACCTAAACAAGCTTCCACCATTATCGATATTGAATGTATTGATACGGGTACCATTATTGTCAATGGCATAAGGGTCTAGGCTGGCACCAAAATTGATTTGCATCTTGTTATTGAAAATAGCTGTCCCCCCCGTAATGTTTACCGGACTGATGCGTAATGAATCTGCTTCAAAATTATAACCTGTGGACAAATTAAAGCTGTTGAGAAGGGAAATCTTCTTGGGCTCCGTAGCCGTACTATCCCGGTCCCGGACTTTGGCCTCCAATGTATTTGCCAGTGAAAAACTCAATGTATTGGTCTGTCCCAATCTTGGCACACCGAACAAGCCCCCTTCAAATCTCGTAAATTGGACGGTATCATTGGTGGCGGTATTTACAAACTCATCGTAAAACTGATCAAATGCCGGTGAATACCCATAGCTTATGCTAGGTCTCATTATGTGGCGTATGGCCTGTATTTTTTTATCCTCCCCGAAATTAAAAGTGCCATATACCGTGGTGCCCACACTTGCAGTAAAATTATACTGATTAAAACGATCAAAACCACTTATCGTATCGGTAACCACTTCTTGGGTGGCTTCGTCAAAACGTCGATCAATAGTTTCCAATGTCCAAACATCCTCATAATTACCGCCCAAACTAACACTAAAGTGTTTGGCCACTTTGAAATTGGTATTTACCGGGATTCGGTGTCTTGCGCCCACCCTGGCATTGTCGAACATGCGTGCAGATAAAAAATCTTCATCGTTGGTTTGAATGCTGTTTTGGGCATTCACATCATACTGAAAGTTTACATTTTGTATGATTCCTTTTTTAATACCGTCCCTTTTTGCAAACGGATATATCCGTTCCATACTTGCCTGTAAAGTAGGTAAGGTAAGACTAACCACATCCGTGTTCGTATTTTGGTTATGTGTAGCTGA
Source organism: Bacteroidota bacterium (assembly GCA_039815505.1). Lineage (GTDB taxonomy): Bacteria > Bacteroidota > Bacteroidia > Flavobacteriales > Flavobacteriaceae > CANLWN01. The sequence goes on from JBCBZE010000163.1 coordinate 5,212, forward strand.
AAGGCTTAGGTTCACGGATGGGTACTCCGGAAAAGTCCTGGAATAAGAGATAGATGAATTAAGGCTATTGACTTGGGTGTTGGGCAAGTTTTGCTGCAATAATGAATTTGTGAACACATTGCTACTTCCCAAATTCACCGAGGCCGAAAGCCTGGAATTGGGATTGGCTTTTGTGTCCTGGGAGTGCGATATTTGAATTTGATAGCTGGTACTTCTGCTAAAATCATCAAACCCTTTTTGGCTATTTATGATGTTTTCAAAGCTAAAATACATCCTTCCCCTAAACTTATAACGTTTGGCATAAACACTTTCCCCCCTAAAGCCATAACTGCCATTTGTATAAAAATCACCTTGAAGTGAGAGGTCTATATTATCGTTGAACGGAAAATAATACCCACCATTCTGGAGAAAATAACCGCGATCGGGGTCATTTCCAAAAGTAGGGAAAATAAGCCCTGCCGTTCTTCCGGTAGTAAGGGGGAAATAAGCAAATGGAAGCGCTATGGGTGTAGGTACATCTACGATATACAAATTACTGAAACCGGCAATAACCTTCTTTTTTGGAACAAACTTTGCCTTTTTTACCCTTATATAATAATCCGGATCTATGGTGTCCTTGGAAGTAGTAAGTTTCCCCTCGCTTAAAAAGTATACGGAATCATTTTCTTTTTTTGTGATTTCGGCATATACTTTCATGGCGTCGCTACCAAGCTGTCCCAAACCTGCCTGTTGTTCTGTCCGGGAATTCCAAATAAGCGCTTTTTGGGTATCAAAATTAAAGCGAATGGAATCTGGCACTACAACATTGGTACCTTGTTTAAAATAAGGTATTTGTGAGTAATTCCCTAAGGAATCCTTAAGGCGGCCTGCATAAACCTCATTTTTTATGTAATCCAAAATAATGATGCCCGCCTTGAGTTCCGTATCCTGGTAATAAATTTCGGCCTCATTGTATAGGTAGATTTTTTGATCTTTCTGGCTTAATCTTACGTAGTCTTTGGCCTTATATTTTATTTTATCTAGCAGTAAGGTTTGTTTTTCATTAAGTGAGTCCACCGCTACGGAATCAATGCTGGTCGTATCCTTTATAATGTTTTTTGGCAGTTCGGGAGCTATAATTGTGTCCTTCATTGCTTTGATGGGGAGTGGTTTGATCAGGTCTTCTTGGGAGACCACGGAAACGGTGCCAAAGAACACCAGCAATAGGAAAAGTAAATATTGTTTGTTTGATTGCAAAGCTTTAAATCCTATTTTTGTGAAGGTTTGGCTTAGTTTTTGGAAACCAAACTTACATATATTTTTTATTCCGCTCGTAGCGTATTACAATAAATTTAACCATATTAAGCGTGTGCAAACACCATTATTGATATGAAAATGAAAGCATTTTATTTTATACCGTTTTTGATATTGGCTTGCTCATTAGCATCTTTCGTCAAAAATAATACCGAAAATGGCAATAGTGATAAATTTATTGTTGTTCTGGATGCAGGACATGGAGGTCATGATCCGGGAAATCTTGGAAATGGTTATCTGGAGAAGAACATTGCATTGAACATAGTGTTAAAAGTGGGCGAGATTTTAGAAAAGAATCCAGATATAGAAGTCATATATACCCGAAAAGACGACACTTTTGTGGATTTGTATGTTAGGGGCGAAATAGCAAATAAGGCCAATGCGGACCTTTTTGTATCCGTACATTGCGATTCCCATACCTCGAATGCCAATGGAGCCGGTACCTTTGTTTTGGGGTTGCATGCCAATAAACAGAATTTTGAAATTGCGAAAAAAGAGAACTCGGTAATTTATTTGGAAGATAATTATCAAAGTAGATATGCGGATTACGATATAAATTCACCAGAATCGGTTATAGGCCTTACCATCATGCAAGAAGAGTTTTTGGATCAAAGTATTATGTTGGCCAAAATAATGCAGGATAAATTTTCAAATGAGTTAAAAAGAAATGATAGAAAAGTGAAACAAGCGGGGTTTATTGTGCTTCACCAGACATTTATGCCCAGTGTGTTGGTTGAAACAGGTTTTCTTACCAATAAGTCAGAGGGTTCATACCTAAATTCAAAGTCCGGACAATCACAAATGGGAAAGGCCATTGCAGATGCCATATTGAGTTATAGGAATAGCATAAAGACAGATGATGTTGCCAAAGCTGCAATAGAAACGCCCGAAGTAAAAGCGGTATCCAGCCCAGAGACGGATACGGCTAAGGAGTTGGCGGCACAACAAAAAATAGAGAAAGAGGAGGCTGCAAGGAAATTGGCCGAAGCCCAAGAAGCGGAGAAAAAGGAGATTGCCGCCAGGGAATTGGCAGCACAACAGAAAAAACAAAAAGAAGAAGCGGCAAAAAAACTAGCGGCCCAAGAAGAGGCCGATAGAAAGGCGGAAGCGGCGATAGCGTTAGCGGCACAGCAGAAAATGAAGGATGAGG
>JBCBZE010000318.1:0-4051 GCA_039815505.1 Bacteroidota bacterium
AACCAACCGGATAAGAAATCCGGTAGTACTTCCTCTAATAGCAAACCTGCAATCCAAACAAAGGGTGACGGTCAAAAAGATCCCTTGCACGATTCATTACTAGACCAGTACAGCAAAGCTTCCGGGATTCCCAGAGATGAGGTTAATCAGCATCAGGAAGGATACAGGCAATGGCTATTTCAGAATGTAAGCAACAGGCCACAACTGGCAGTTTTGCTGACTACCCCCGGAAAAATACCCAGTCCAAGTCATTTGAAAACCAAAAATCAACTTGGGGCGTGGGAAACTTCGAATTTCAGATATAAAACTCAGATTGGCTTTAATACCGATAAAATAATGAAAAACGGGGTGGAGCATTGTTATGTAAAGTGGGTACATTATATGCTCAAGGACACAAAGTTTGAATACAATATCGCTAAAGAAATATATGATGATTCTCGGGATAAGTCTTTACACTCGTCAATTAGAATTAGCTGGATACGGGTGTATAGAAGAATAAGAAAGCACTCCAAAGAACATTTTGCTATATATCGGCAGGTAGTCAAAGCCATGGAGAATGAACTTATCGCTCATTTGTCGACTTTACCCGGAAAAGGTAATCCTTTAGGCGTTCCCCAAAAGGAACTGGATGCATATCTTAACTCTTACTTGGCATATTTCAAGACAAGACTTGAATATAAGTTATGGAAGGCTACTTGTGATCTGGAGAAGAAAGATTATCCGAAACTATTGAAAGGAATCCCCAATATTAGGGGCAGTTTTAAGGTAGCTTGTGGTCCGGCACCTAAAGTTCTACCAATCCCACTCATGCCTGTTTCGATTAAATCTAAAAAAGCGGGGGCATCCAAAAAGAAACCTAAAAGTAAAAAATGAGCACAGTAGTCGAAATGTTAGAATTTAAATACCTGGAGGCCTATATTCAGTATCGATTGAATTTGTATTTTGATACGGAAACTCAGTCCGAACTGCCTCTAATACCTGCTTTCAAAGAATGGACCCTTTTTGTTCCGGAATTAATAGAAACTGACAATCTAAATCGAGAGGAAATAACCTTATTGCTATTAGCGCTATGCCCACATGTATTACCTAACCTGCTCGATAGTATAATACAGGGGAAATTATCGGCTACGGGCGATTTCCCTCAATTAGGAGGCGTACGCGGTAAAAATTTTAGGGGGTTTATGCCAACGGGGGAAACGGCTATGTTTTTGTTGGCTGGAGATAATCTCGATAAGCGACGCGAAATATATGACCTTTTCAGCCCGGATCATTTTTTCTCCAAAAACCGTATCCTTTGGTTAGATGAACCTGCGGAGGGCGAACCTAAAATGAGCGCCAAAATTATTTTTTCTCCGGATTATGCAGAATTGTTCACTGTTGGCTCGGTGAGCAGGCCTCAGTTCAGTATGAAGTTCCCGGCCCAGATTATCGAAACCGCCATGGATTGGAATGACCTGGTATTGAACGAGGCAACGGAATCCCAGATAAAGGAGTTACAGAACTGGATTACACATGGTGACACCTTAATGGATGATTGGGGGATGTATAAAAAATTGAAACCGGGATATCGGGCATTGTTCCACGGCCCCCCGGGAACAGGTAAAACGCTAACGGCTACCCTTTTAGGGCAGCGAACGGGGAAAGATGTATTTAAAATTGACTTATCCATGGTGATCTCTAAATTTATTGGCGAGACCGAAAAGAATTTAGCCAACTTACTGGCCAAGGCCGAAAAAACCGAGAACATCCTATTTTTTGATGAAGCCGATGCCCTTTTCGGCAAGAGAACAAATGTACGAGATGCACACGATAAATATGCAAATCAGGAAGTATCATATCTATTGCAACGCATTGAAAATTATAAGGGTTTAGTGATTCTGGCATCAAATTTAAAAAGCAATATTGACGAAGCTTTTGTGCGTCGTTTTCAATCTATTGTCCACTTTCCCTTGCCGAAGGTTGGCGAACGTTTGCTTTTATGGCAAAAGGCTTTTCCGTCAAAAGTACGCCTACATCAAGACGTTCAATTGACTCTCATTGCCCAGAAGTACGAGCTATCCGGCGCTGAAATCATGAACATAGTTCAATACGCATGTCTTTGCGCGTTAAGCGATAAGAAGAAGACCATCTATACAACCTATTTGCTAGATGGTATCCAAAGAGAATATTTAAAAGGAGGACGGGTAATGCGATAACCTGCCTAAACTTGAAATCTATATGAAAAAAGAATCAAATGAAACGAGATTACGCCATACTGACCGTACATTTGATAGAGCTTGTACCCGCCTATGAATTTTCCAAACTCACTACCTTCGTAAATGATATCTATGATAACTTTCTTTGGATGGAGGATGTTCGCACAAAAGGGAAAATACCTTATGAATTCGTTCCCAATGAAGACGATAGACTGTACATTAAAAAGGTGGATATCGGGACTTCAAACCTCATCGATTTTATGGGCATTGCGGACCACTTGGTCAAGGCGACGAAATTTTTGGCAGAAAACTATAATCCACTCTTGACCGTTGGAAGTGCTACCCTGCTTACAATTGATAAATCTTATGCCATACGGGATTTTATGGGCAAGGTGAAATTGGCTTTTAAGAAAAAAAGAAACCACACCAATACCCTTGATAGGATGATACTTTCAAATACTACATCTTTGGAGGAAGAACTAGGGTATCTAAAGCAAATTAATACATTGGACAAGGTAACCGAAGCCGAAAAAAATCAAATAGTAGCATATATAAAGAATATAAGTTCTGAAATGGAAAATATAATTATCGATGCCGATATTACCATTATTTCATCCAAGTAAGCATGCCCGGTCATTGAAAACCACAAGACATATATCCGCTGATGCATGATACGGAAAACACGGTTTATGTATAGTTTTTCATCAAAAGGATATACAATGTACGCCCGTGATACGGGCCTATCCACAAATTAAGGCAACTACCAAGGTTCACTCATTAAAAAAACCGATGTTCCCATCGGTTTTCACTAGACTAATTCAAACTAACTCAAACTTAACTCAATAAGAACGTTCCTTCATATAAGGCACTGCTAAAGTAGAGATCATACGTCAAAATTAAGTTAATAGAATTTAAGTAATTGGTTAATTTTAGTGGACTTATGCTATTTAAACAAATGGCCAAGTTAGTTTTGAGTACCTACTTACGACTTAATAAATAATCCTATATTTATGGACCAACCTATACATAGCTACACTATTTTAAAAATTTCAAAAAAAAGAACATCCATGAAAATACATTTTACCCTTTTAGGACTATTATTTTTATTTTTTGGTTCCCCCGTAACTGCACAAAAAGAGATGCACGCTACCATGAAAAAAAGAACCTTCCCTACCGATTTATCCGGTGCCGAACTCAACGTGGCCAGATTGTATCAAAAAGTATTACCTACCGTTGTCACAATTTATACCACTTCCAATGCCATTACCGAGAGAGGACCTGTACAGAACCAGGGCCTAGGTTCCGGAGTTTTAATCTCACATGATTGCCATATTCTTACCGCAGCCCACGTAGTGGACGGATCTTCTAAAATTAAAGTAAAAACACAAGATGGTAAATTAAGGGATGCCACCGTCCTATTTAGTGAAAAATCGGCCGATATAGCCCTTTTGCGATTGGATGAAACCGATAACACCTTGGCCCATGCCGTACTTGGAAATTCTGATCATATGGCGGTAGGCCAGAATATATATGCCATTGGAAGTCCTTATGGGATGGAAAACTCCTATTCTTCGGGAATCATTTCGGCATTTAGAGGATTTAATGAACTTTATGATGGTACCGTAAGCATTGAGTTTATACAGACCGATGCCGCAATTAATTCCGGTAATAGTGGAGGACCACTTTTTAATTCAAAAGGTGAAGTAGTGGGCATCGCTTCGAGCATTTTAACCGTCTCCGGAGGGTTCCAAGGCATCGGAATGGCAGTTACCATCAATACGGCCAAAGACCTTTTAGCGTTTGAGGATAGGCCATGGATTGGGGTGGAAAGCGTTTTTTTGCAAAAAGAGGAACTT
>JBCBZE010000183.1:0-7065 GCA_039815505.1 Bacteroidota bacterium
ATTTGTTATGGCGTTATACGAAGCATCCAACTCGTTGTATAGAAATCTATCGTTCGTTATAGGGTTGTTTAAATCTGCTGAACGTTCTATATAATACAATTTGTTGGTTGTTGGATTTATTCCCGTCTCAAGAGGAATTCCCAGGACGCCATTGGGGATTTCGGGAAAAATATAATTATCCTCTACAGCTCCGGTTACAACAATGTTCTGCGAAAATGTATCTGTGTGCTGTTCATTGTCGGAGACCTGAAGTACAATGGTATAATCACCACTTTCTTCTAGAAAGATTTTTGGGTTTTCCTTTACACTGGTTTCGCCATTGCCAAAATCGTAAAAAAAGGATGTCGCATCGACGGAACAACTTGTGATTTGAATAAACTCTCCAACAGCCACCGAATTTTTGTCCAAGGTAAAGCATGCTTTTAGCGTACTTCCATTAGCATCCGGAAGCAGGGAATCACTAGGAGGGTCATCTTTGGAACAGGAAATAATAAAAAGAAGGCATAGGCCGGCTAAGTATAAATTTCTCATAAGCAACGATTTGGGTATCACTAATTTACGTCTTTTCCAAAAACGCTTAGTCTTAAAATCGATGAGATACGTAAAAATTTAACGAAATACCAGCAGTTATAAGCTATTCAGCTGATTATCAGTATTTTTTTGTAAGATAAATCGTATAAATTAGTCTAAAAGCTCACAAAACAGTCCTTCTCCCTGCTTGACCACTTTTGTAAGCCCTAATTTCCCTAAACCTTTAATTCCTTTGTCCCAAGCTTTGTTACTTAGTCCCGAAGCTTCTTTCAGGTCCGCCAAGGGCATGTTTTTGGTTTTTTTGATGATATCAAAAATTACCTTTTCATTATCATTTAGTTCCACTTGTTTTTTTTCAGGTCGCATTTGCGGAAAGAAGAGCACCTCTTGTATGGAAGCGTTATTGGTCAACAACATTACTAAGCGATCTATACCTATACCGATACCACTGGTAGGTGGCATACCATATTCCAAGGCCCTAAGAAAATCCTGATCAATGAACATAGCTTCATCATCACCTTTTTCAGATAGCTTCAATTGTTCTTCAAAACGTTCTCTCTGGTCTATAGGATCGTTTAATTCGGAATAGGCATTTGCCAGTTCCTTACCATTTACCATTAATTCAAAACGTTCCGTTAATGCCGGATCGCTTCGGTGTTCCTTGGTCAATGGACTCATTTCCTTTGGATAATCTATAATAAACGTAGGTTGTACATAATAATGCTCACATTTTTCCCCAAAGATTTCATCGATCAATTTACCGATACCCATGCGGTTGTCCACTTCCAAACCTAGTTCTTTGGCAACTTCCAGTAATTGTATCTGGTCCATTCCCGCAATATCAAAACCTGTATGTTCTTTTATGGCCGCAAGGATAGGAACTCTAGGATAGGGTGCTTTAAATTCTATTTCGTTTTCACCTACAACTACCTTGGATGTGCCATTGGCATCTATAGCCACTTTTTCCAACAATTGCTCCGTGGTATCCATCATCCAATTATAATCTTTGTAGGCCACATACAGTTCCATAACGGTGAACTCCGGATTATGGGTGCGATCCATTCCCTCGTTTCTAAAGTCTTTGGAAAACTCATATACGCCATCAAACCCACCAACAATTAAACGTTTTAGGTACAGTTCGTTGGCGATTCTCAGGTATAAGGGTATGTTCAACGCATTATGGTGTGTCATGAAAGGTCTGGCCGCCGCTCCACCTGGAATAGGCTGTAAAATAGGAGTTTCTACCTCTAAATAATCCCGATCATTAAAAAAATCCCGAATGCTATTGGTGATTTTTGTGCGTTTTACAAACGTTTCCTTTACGGATGGGTTTACCACTAAATCCACGTATCGCTGACGGTAGCGTAATTCCGGGTCATTAAATTCATCGTATATGTTTCCGTCCGCATCTACCTTGGGTAAAGGTAAGGGACGTAGGGATTTGCTCAATAGTGTAAAATCTTTTACCATCACCGTCTTTTCACCTACTTGCGTCATAAAAAGCTCCCCTTCAATACCTATAATATCCCCGATATCCAGTAGTTTTTTATAGATTTCATTGTATTTGGTCTTATCCTCACCGGTACAGATTTCATCCCTGTTAAAATATACCTGAATGCGGCCTTCGCTATCCTGCAACTCGGCAAAAGATGCTTTCCCCTGGATTCTTCTGGACATTAGTCTGCCGGAAATTACCACATTCTTCCCTTCTTCGAAATGTTCGACACACGTTTTTGAGCTGGCATTTACTGGATATAATGCCGCGGGATACGGGTCGATGCCGAGTTCCCTTAATCGGGTTAATTTATCTCTTCTAATTGCTTCTTGCTCCGAAAGTTGCATAGGCTCTTTTTTTGAACACCCACTCCATTTTTTTTGATGGGCAGCTGCAAAATTAGCCTATTTGCGTATATTTTCACACAACTTTTCCAAAAACAAGATATTATTTGATGTCTTGTTTTTTTAAGGAATCAAGCGTGTGTATTAATTCCTTGTTCCCAGGGTCCAATCGGAGCGCCTTTTGATATTGTGCCATGGCTTCCTGATTTTTTCCATAGGCTTTGAATCTATTGGCCAACGCTTTGTACGATTTTATATCCTGAGGATATAGTTTTACATTGAATTCGGCCACGGCAATAGCTTCTTCTTCTTTTCCCGAGGTCATTAAAACATAGGAGAATGTATTTAGTTCATAGAAACTTGACACGACATCCTGGATTTTGGAAACAAGTTTATTGGATTTTTTTCTAAACTTTTCCACTCCCCATTGATGCAGTGCCGTGTTGATCATGGTAACGCCATTGTAATTTGGTATATAGTTGCTATTTAGAATATGCATCATATCTTTTTCCAACGAATGAACGGGATGTTCAACAATACGATTGATTTCTTTCCCTTCCTTATAAAAAATAAAGGTGGGAACCCGATGAATGTTTAAACCCTCCTGTTCCCCTCCAGGGCTTTGTTTATAAATTTCCTTTTTTTGGCCTACGGCGACCGTGGTGAGACGTTCCATGGGAAATTGGGCTTCGTTTAGGATTTTGTAAAACCTAGGCACCTCTCTTTTACTATCACCGCACCATGTACCCATGAAGACTGTTATGGTATACGTACCCAATTCTTTTTTAAGTGTATTGATGATTTCCGGATTGGGGCGGTAATCCTTTCTATTGCTTAAGAACCATTCCGAATAAGCGGGGCGTGTAAGTGCCTCTTGGTTTATTTTGCCCAAAAGGTATGGGGTATCTTCATTTATGATTTCAGAGTTGTAGGGTTGCGCCGGCGATGATATCGTAACAAATAAAAGGAGGACACAAAGTTGAACTGTTTTCATAGTAGATGGTATATATTGATTTACCCGCCAAAATTGAAGATTCCAACGAAGTGAATGAAGAAAAGCTGGGATGAAAATAGGACTAGACCTGGGTGGAATTACGAGAAAAAACAGTTTTTAATTCCTCTCTGGAAGAAACCTTGAGTTTCTTGTACAGGCTATTGATATGGGTTTTTACCGTGCTAACGCTCACAAAGATTTTTGAGGCAATTTCCTTATTGGTCTTATGCTGTAGGATGAGTTCTAAAATTTTCCGCTCTTGTTGGGTAAGCTCTAGAAGTGTCTGTTTTTTATTGGCTTGGCTAGTTTTCCCTTGCCTCATAAAAAGGTATACATTACCTATTAGTGAAAGTATCAATACGGCCACCAGAAGAAAATCCCATCGAAAATTCCCTGTATTGTTTTGTAGGGAGGCTAGATATTTGTCCGATGTAATTTCGGCTTCATAGAGCTGTGTAAATCTCGCGTTTGGATGTGCTTTTTTTAGCTTTAAAAGCAATTTATGGTAATAGTCATTGTTGACCAGATCCTCTAAATAATATTGGAATGTCTCGTTCCTTTTATCCGAGAGAAAGTCATATATATAGATTTCTGCAAGGGGTTCATCCAAACTTTCTCCATATTCTTGAAAGGTTTTGAACCATTTTTCAGAGTTTACGGCTCTATTGGCCTCACTCCTAAAATCGGAAAAATCGAACAGCATTCTGTTTTTGAGCTCATCAATTTTAAGAAATACATCAGATTTATCATTGGTAGACGTAATGCTGCAGAGCGTTTCATCTGTCATCGAAGTCGGAAAGGAAACGGTATCCTTGTTGTTTGCTATAAATAGCACGCTTTTACTATTATCGCAGTTTCCTGAAAACTGATCAAAATGCATTTCAGCACCCGTACAACCATCGGTATGGATTCTATACATTCCATTGCCCATCGGAAGATTGTCTCCCTTAAATTGGAAAATACCCAAAGAGTCCGTTTGGGTACTGCTTATGATTTGCTCCACATATATCTTGGAAATTCTTCTGTAATCATTGACCACCGATAAGTATACGGTTTTGTTCCCATTATGTTTTTTCAACTTCCCTTTGTAATGGTATTGGCCATAACCTAGGGAAACAAAGAGCATAAAAAGTATGGTTGTTGTTCTATGCATAGCATGCCAGATGTGTTGACCGAAGTTAAAAGTAACAGTTTTGTGTAACAAATCATAAGACTTTTAGACCTATAGATATCATCAATCATCAAAACCTACTACTATGAGTTTTCTACGCGTGTTACTCGCTATTATTTTTCCTCCGTTATCCGTAATAGGCAAAGGCTGCGGATCTTTTGTCATTGTATTTTTACTTACCCTTTGTGGATGGGTGCCCGGCGTAATAGCAGCTTTGGTCATTCTTAATAACCCAAACTAAAGTTTGGTTATACTATTGTAATTGTTTAAGCGTTTTTTATGGATTGAAGGTAAAGTTGTTTTACTTTTGATATGAGAAGCAATTCTAAAAACCTTATTGCTATTAAAAACTAAAAACCACCTCATGAAAAACACGATAGTATGTTTATTGATCATCGTCTTGGTATTTCTTTCCGCATGTAATTTTAAGGAAGAAATGTATATTAAGGAAGATGGCACGGGAAAAATGTCCATTAGTTTTGATGGATCTTCACTGATGCAAATGGCAGGTGAGGAGATTGCGCAACAGGAGGAGAAGAGGATAGATTCCGTTTTGTCCTTTAAAGAGTTTTTACTGGAAAAGAAAGATAGTATTGCCACGCTCCCTCCGGACGAACAGGCAAAGCTGAAACGCTTGGAAAATTTTAATATGCGAATGCTGATGGATCCCGATACCCAGGAAATGAACTTTTCCTTGTTCACGGATTTCAAAAAAGTAAGTGAATTGGGCGATATGTTAAGCAGTTTCCAGGATGCCAGTTCCTTTCAAAAGCCCGGTGGGGAATCCCCGGCTGCAAAAAGCCCAATGGGAAGTACCAACCAGGGAACGGAAGTAAGTTATAGTTTTACCAGCAATCGTTTCTCCCGAAAGACAACGATTGTAGATCAAGCGCTTTTTCAAAAAAGCTTGGATAGCATGGAACAGGCAAAAATGTTTCTTGGCGAATCTACCTATACGTTGAATTATCACTTTCCACGAAAAATAAAGAACATATCCGCAGAAAAGGCACTCTTTAGCCAAGACGGGAAGAGCTTTACATTAGAAGTTGATTTTCTAGAACTTATGGAAAAACCCCAACTTTTGGATATAGAGGTAGAACTGGAGGAATAAGGTCCCAAACGGTCTTTGTATCTTTGCAGGGATGAACAAAAAGGTAAGACTTCAAGACTTAGGATATAAGGATTACAAGGAAACTTGGGATTATCAGGAGCAGCTTTTTAAGGAAGTTGTAGATATCAAGATCAAGAACCGTAGGGAAGATGCGGGGCTACCAACTCCCAACCATTTTTTATTTGTAGAACACCCGCATGTGTATACTTTGGGTAAAAGTGGGGATATTGATAATCTATTGGTCAATAAGGACGAATTGAACCAAAAGGGAGCTACTTTCTATAAAATAAATAGGGGTGGGGATATCACTTACCATGGTCCGGGGCAAATTGTTGGTTATCCTATCTTGGATTTGGACAATTTTTTTACGGACATTCATAAATATCTCCGTTTTTTGGAGGAAATGATTATTCTCACTTTAGCGGAGTATGGACTAAAAGCCGAAAGATCTCAGGGGGAAACGGGGGTCTGGTTAGATGTAGGGACACCCTTTGCCCGTAAGATTTGTGCCATGGGTGTACGGGCCAGTAGATGGGTGACCATGCACGGTTTTGCATTGAACGTAAATACCGATCTTGGTTATTTTGATCTAATGATTCCCTGTGGTATAAAAGATAAAGCGGTTACCTCTTTAAATGTGGAATTGGGCCAAAAGGAAGTAAGTATGTATGAGGTAAAGAAAAAGCTGTTAAAAAACTTTGCCCAGCTTTTTGAAGCCGAAATTATAAAAGCAAAGACCGAGGTATAAGCCCCGGTGATCTAACCGTACTTTTAAGAAATACCATTTTATTTGCTGAAAGCGCTGAGTACTGAACTGTTTATGAGCTTGCCATTTGGGTGATAACTCTCTTGTTTAATCATTCCAATACCTTCCGAAAACCAGATTCTGGATGGGAAAGTCTTATTGGCGACCATCATTTTAGTCTTATTTTCGCTATAGATCACATAACAATCATACGTTCCTGAAGGAGTGGTTATGCGCTCCTTTTTTTCCACTTTTCGGTTGACCATATCTATAGCGATATTCATGGTTATTCCACTCATGTTTACTTTAACGGCGACATTGGCGTCGGCTAGTCCCTGACCTACGTCCAAATCATTGGGAAGTTCAATATCCGTTCCCGAAATATCCATTTCCATACCTTCATACTGTTTCAACATTTGACTGGAAAGTAACGATTCAAAATCTATTTTGACCGAATTGCCATTGCAGCTAAAATTATAATCCGATGTTAGGATTTCCTTCCCCTTGGCATCAAAATATTGTAGGGCCATGGTTGCCGAAGTGCTGCCTTCTTGTACACTTACGTTGGTTATCTTATAATTTACGGACCCATCGGTTTTCCCCTTTTTGTTATAGGAAGTATAGGTGAAATTGCTACCCTCTATCATTGGATAGTACTTACTACAATCCTGAGC
>JBCBZE010000326.1:0-3955 GCA_039815505.1 Bacteroidota bacterium
GATTTGATTGGGTGGCAACCATAATTTTGTTTTTGGGCTTGACATTCCCAAGCAAATAGTCAACTATCCTTCCAGAGAACTTTTGAAAGTATATGGAGGACAAATAAGTTATACCCAAAGACAGGACAACCACTATTGGTTTACTTATATCCCCCAAACAATACCTTGTAACCTCAAGGCTTAAAAAATGTAATAAATACACCGAATATGAAATATTACCTGTAAAGAGGAAAAAACTATTTACTTTCTTGATTTTCAAGAAATAAATCCAGATTGCAATAAAGGAATAACCTATCAATGCAGGTATATCGTTGAATAAATTGCCTACACCTTCCCAAAATAGGGCCATTGACATATAGACCACGCAGGCAACCAAACCAATTATCAAATAGGCATGTTTTTTAAGAGTTGGACTGTAATTAGCGTTTTGAAATACAACTTTGGCCAAAATCATTCCCAAAGCAAACTCCCAAAGGAACTGGAGAAAGAAACTATTCCATACTCTTAGCCCCCCATATCCCAAATAATGAACTGTAACGGCCCACAAAATACTGATTGCCAAAGTTAAGATCAGAAAGGCCCTTTTTGTCATATTCTTAAAAATGCGCACCAAAATATAAAACAAAAGATAGAATTGCACGATCATGGAAATAAACCACAATTGATAACCGTAAGAGCCTATAATGGACTCATCAAACATTTTATAAAGAAATAGATGTCCTCCCAGCGCATATAAGGAATTCTCATAAAAATTAAACATTAAGGACAGTAATGCGGCCAATACTACAACTATTACATAGGGAAAATAGATTTTGGTGAATCTTTTTTTGAGAAATGAACCATAACCGATGGGTTTTCTCAGATACGACAAATAAAGTCCAAAACCGGAAAGAAGGACAAATAAATGGACACCCGTACCACCAAAAGAAATTAGTTTGTCAAATGGGTTTGGGAGACTTAAATATTGTAGATAATGGAACACTACTATCGTAAAAATCGAATACCCTTTTAGGAAATTAACAATTGTCAGATTTTTCATTACTGCCTGCTTTTTTAAAAATTTAAATTTAGTTCAAGAAAATGAAGTGGTCATGCAAGCTTAAGGTCAAATGAGGTTAAGTTTAGACCAATGGCAAATAAGTGTAGATGAATAAAAAAGGAAAATGTAAAAATCCGATTTAAAATCCTCTTATTAAGTGTAAGTTTTATGGACTGAATGAGCCCCAATATTCAAATAGCCAGAGCACAACATTTGCTAGAATTCAGCCTTAATCCTTAATCACAAAGAATACCCGCTCTTCCCTTCGATAAGTCCGGGCAGGTTTCCTACTTTTAATACGGCTTGATTTCCAGACCGAAAAACCCCAATGGATTTTCCAGGCCGTTCCATGTAACTGTACTGTGCAAAAAAAAGCAAAGCCCCGCTCCACAGGAAATCTACTCCATCACCGTGTTGAACATAACTACATTTAGCCCGGCGTTAGATTGGAAACTTAAACCTCGGAACGGGGATGGAATCCTCTTTATAAAAGCTAAGCTATCACTGATCAAAACTTTTACTAATTTTGGAAAAACGGGACACGTGAAAAAACTATTTATACCATGTCTGATCCTTAGTCTATCTACCGCTTGCAAGACAGAAAAGAAATCGAACCCAATTCATGGCAAGCATAGGGTCTTAGACACAATCCTTGCACCCGAACCCGTTGAAAAAATTACCGATTCAACAAATTTTGAAGAAGAATATGTTGAGGACGAAATGAAGTTTATGCCCCCTGTTGAAAACAACAGTTATTTCGGCATTCCAATAGGAGCCTTAATAAATGACCATCAAAATGTTTTAAAATCCGGAGAGCTAAAAACTGGAGAAGGGGTATTTGATGTCCATTATATCATCCACAAAGTGGATACCCTTGGTTATGTGTTCGGTAATGACATTGTAGAATCTATTTGTATTTGGGATTCAAGGAGCTCCACAAACAATGGTATCGGCATAGGAACCACGTTTGCTGAATTAAAAGATATTTTAAAGCAACCCAAAGTACATGGATCTGAAGTTGAATCGCGGGTTTATGTTTTTAATGAAAATCATAGGTATCGATTGAATTATTACAGTATGGAATACAATTTAGACTATACTAAGATTCCGGACACGGTAGTGGTTGAGGAGATCATTATCATAAAATAAACGCAAGAGCCCTTCTCGTCTAGAATCATAAAAAAGTACAGCAAGGGTTGTAATTCATTATGGCAGACAGTTAAAACCAAGTTTAATCTATAAAATACGCCTTATTTCCAAGCGGAATAATCCTATGGAAGATTCTACACCGTTCCTAGCAAGGCGAACGGCTAAAGCGAACCATGGCGGTGACCTTGTGTTTAATTAATTGGAACATAAAAAATATGATTTCTACCAGATCAAAAAGATATCTCGCAAAAATTCTACCTTTTGGTCTCATTCCCATGGTATTCAGTATAGTTTATTCGCTATTGGAAAAAGGGATTTTAGGAAATCATCCGTATTATCCGTCTACCGGTAATCCTTACAATTTCAATCTCATTGTTCCCGCATTGATCTCACTGATAATAGGGTTGTTTATCGGATTACTGGAAGTTTTCTACCTCAGCAAAATTTTCATGAAAGACTCCTTTAGTAAAAAGATAATTTTTAAAACTTTAATTTATTTTGGAATTATAATTTTATCCATTTTCATTATTGCTATTTTAAGCACGGCCCATGAATTAAGATTAAGTCCGTTCAACCCGGAAGTGCTTGATAATATCTCAAAATTTTTCTCAAGTTTTGCTCTTTGGAGTATCCTATGTTATTTTATGGTTGGACTGGCCTTCTGTCTATTCTACTCAGAAGTAAGCGATAATATTGGTCAGTTCGTTATCTTGAATTTTTTTACCGGAAAATATCATAAACCAATTGAAGAGGAACGGATTTTTATGTTTCTTGACATGAAGTCATCCACTTCAATAGCGGAAAAGCTGGGTCATATCAAATATTTTGACCTCCTAAACGATTACTATAGGGATCTTTCCGATTCAATTATAAAATATGATGGGGAAATTTATCAATATGTTGGTGATGAAATAGTGATAACTTGGAGACTACACCAAAATAGTAAAAAAACCAATTGTATAGACTGCTTTTTAGCTATGCAAAAATCTCTTTCAAGTAAATCGGATAACTACTTATCAAAGTATAATGTAGTGCCTACCTTTAAAGCTGCTATTCATTCTGGTAAGGTTACTACGGGAGAAATCGGAAAAATTAAAAAGGATTTTGTTTTTACGGGAGATGTTCTCAATACGGCCGCTAGAATCCAAGGACTTTGCAATACTTACAAAGTGGCCCTTTTAATCTCAAAAACCCTATCCGATTCATTAGAGCTAAAAAACGAGTATAATTTAGTTGAGTTGGGGCAAACCGAGTTGAGAGGTAAGGATGAAAAAACAACTTTATATTCAATTCAATAAACCAAGTAAACAAGCTATATAGCCCATTGTCTGTTTAGTGTCTACCGGGAAAATACGTTGTATTTTCCGCTGGTTCGTTTTCTTTTCCTAACTTAGTTCTTGTCAACGCAGCCCACCATAGACAGCCGTTTTAGTGACAACTTTATGACCAAAGAGAACTCATACAAGATATATGATGACCGCATAGAATTTGAGTTCTACAATCTGTTTTTTAGTTCCTTGCATAACAACAAAATGGTAACCTTGGACCGCATAAACGCAGTTGACCTAAATACTTCCCCGCACTCACTGATTATTGACGGAAAAGAAATTATTTTTCTAAATCATGATGACACCCATTCATTAGAAACTTTTGCCCTTAAAAACAAAATTCCGGTATCGACTCATTTGGACACTTGGGCAATACTCACAAGGGACTACCTCGACACCCAACTTGACCAAAAGACGCTTAATGAGCAAAACCAAAAAC
>JBCBZE010000152.1:0-8010 GCA_039815505.1 Bacteroidota bacterium
AAAAAGGAAATATCCGGATTACCGGAATAGGCCAGCTCCTGGGCGAACATTCCCAAACTCATTAGGAATAGCAGTAACGCACTATGTAGTTGTAATACCTTCATTGATAGGTAGTGGATGTTAAATACGCTTCTAGTTTAGAATCGCTATAAAAATTTGTTGTGTTTTCGGGGGTATTGGATTTAAGCTTTAGATAGGCTCTTGATAATTTCTTTTTAATGTCTTTATCCTCAATACCATTGCGCACGATCAATTTATAAAGTGCCAGGGCCTCGTTGTCCCTGTCCGACCAAAAATAGACATCCAAGAGTGCCGCATACCCGTCCGAATAGGTAGGGTACTTTCTTATGGCTTCCCTTAAAATCTGTACGGCGGTTTCGTACTTCCCCTGCCATGCGTTTATCCTGCCCATTAGTATTTCGGTATCTGCATGTCCCGGTATTTTTGTTAGGATGTACCTGCATAAAAGCAGGGCCCTCTCCTTATCACCATCAAAGGCCAGACTTCTTGCCGTGTCATACGCATTGTCAAAATCGTCCCCATTGAAAACGCTATTGATCCAAATAATTTGGTCCTTTGCAAAATTGGCATCTACCCTTTTGAACATATCCAAAGCGGGTGGAATTAACTTATTCTCCGCGATGACATATTTGTTGATGGCCTTGAACCGTTTAAAATCCTGTTTTAATTGTACAATGGACTCCTCTTCATCTATCTCCCTTAGGCCAAGGTGTTCATCCATTTGGTACACCGAACTTCCCGATACCAAGTATTCCCCTTGAATAAAATCCCGGATATTTTTCTTGTTCCTAAACAGTGGAATCGTTTTGGTGGAATCAAAAACACTTGTTGCTATAAGGTCCTTGCCCAACCATGATGTTTCTAATGGGAACTTCATCTCATAGTTTTTGTCCAACAGGGCTATCAAGGATGGAAGTACATCTGCATGCGATGCCAGGGTGTTTATTTTTGTGGGGGATTTTACCAAAGGGCTATATATGAACAAGGGCACTTTGTACCGATCCAAATCGGTACGATGTGGTAAGTCCGTACTGTTATGACTTCCGGTTATAATAAAAATCGTATTTCCAAATTCCGGCCGGTCCCTAAACGAATCAAAGAAGCCCTTAAGTGCCTGGTCCGCATACAGCAGACTGGCAAATATTTCCTTGTTCTTCCCCACCAATCGCTTAGACCTATCCCTCATTTTGGATGTTGCTACAATACGCGACACCCTGTCCTCGAGAGCTCCACGGTCCGGTACCAAAAAAGGCCTCTTGGTGCTTAAGGTCAAAAACACCTCTAGGCGTGGTTTTTTGTCTTGAACCGGGTCGCTATACCATTTCCTAAAGAGCTCTTTATCCGGATAACCCAATGAAAACCCTGCAGCATCCTCTTCCTGCATTTGATAATCCGCACCAAAGCTTTTCTTATCCAATAGGTAGTCCACCCTTTCTTCATCCAGGAATTTATCCAAATGTCCTAAAGCACTATTTCCCCCGTAGTTAAAAGCGCTTACATAGCCATTGTTTTTTAATATGGCGAACAGTGTGTTCCTTCGTATAGAGTTATCGGCATAGGTGAATCCATCTTTCCCAAAGGGCAGTGATCCGAATATACTGGGCAAGGCCGCATCCCTTTCACCACTATTGCTTAAATAATTGGTCCAATACAAGGATTGCGTGGCGAGGGAGTCCAAAAAAGGTGTAAAACCCTTATAAATTGCTCTATCCCCTACAAAATCCGCCCCTAAACCGGTCACTATCAAAAAGACCAAGTTGGGTTTTTCCGCTTTGAGTTGCATGTAGGGCCCCAATACATCGTTTTGAGCATAGGTTGTAAGTAAAGGATATTCCTTATCACCCTCATAGGGGTTAAAATCCAGGGCATCCTGTATAATACTGGTCATTAAATGTTGTGTCTTGTTTTCGTTGATGGGTTTTTTGTTAGATGTCAAGGTGGCGAGGAAAAGTCCAAACAGCAAAATGGTAAAAGGGTACATCTTACTAATAGCGTTATACAGGGAGGCCGATACCCTATTAAAAAAGTAAAATAAAGACCCAAGAATGGCGGAAGCCAAAAGCACTATTAGAAAAATAGTCGTAAGATGACCGGCACTTGATAGGTGGAAAATTTCCAATCCCAAAATTTCATAATGGGTTACATAGTACTCTATCAACAAGGTTTCCAAAACCAATAGGGATACCAGTACAACTCCAGAAAACTTAAAGCCAAAACTGGGCTTTTTGTTTTCCAAAAGATTAAATAAAAACACTAGGATCAACGACGTAACCGATGTAAAACCAAGCTGGTGCACCAAAAGAAGAAGCAAGCTCTTGTTTACAAAACCATCTAACACGCCACTTAGATACAAACGGAAGTATTGATACACGGAAAGCACCACCAAACAAAAGAAAAAAGCAAAGGCCAAGCGAATAAAATCCTTTAAGGTTTTTCGCTGGGTACGCATAGCTATGTTACTTTGTACTTCCATGGTCCTACGCTTTGGCAAATCCTTTCCTGACTTGGGATCCCCAGCCGGACTTCACCTTGAATAATTTTTTATAATTCCCCCGAATGGCCGCCCACACCACAATAGGGTGAAAGTAAAACGGCTCTATGATGGCACAGAACATCAACAATAAAATATCCTTGGTCTTCTTGTATTCATTATAGGAGTAGACATCCCATAGAATGGCATAAAACGAAAACATGACCGAAAAGGAATACACCGTAAAGGTTATGGCGATAAAGAAATCCCAATTCAATATGCCCAGATAATAAAAAAGAATGACCGTAAAGAAGCCGAAAAACTCTAATATTGGCGCTAACCATTCATAGAAAAACCAGTATGGGTAGCTTAGCATGCCCAATCTACCATACTTGGGATTAAAGAACATGTCTTTGTGCTTATAAAGGGTTTCCAAGTTTCCCCGGGCCCATCTATCCCTTTGATTAATCAATATTTTGGTACTCTCCGGAACTTCCGTCCAACATAGCGGGTCGGGAATATACTCTATGGTATATGGTAGTTTTTGATCGTGCATATACCTTCTCATCTTAAAAACAATTTCCATATCCTCGCCCACGGTGCCCGTATCGTATCCGCCAACGGCCAAGGCAATTTCCCTTTCAAAGAACCCAAAGGCTCCCGAAATAATCAAAAGGCTGTCTATTCTACCCCACGCCATTCTTCCTAAAATGAAGGAGCGGGTATATTCCAATAGTTGAAACTTGGCAAGCCAATTCTTGGGCAAACGTATCTCTTGCAGCTTTCCACCATCTATAACACAGGAGTTGGCTATACGTATGACCCCACCAACGGCCACGACCCGTTTCTTGGATCGCTGATAGAACGATTTGACCACGTGCAACAGGGCATCTGGCAATAAAAGACAATCTACGTCTATACAACCCACATATTTGTTTTCCGAGAGTTGAATTCCCGTGTTCAAGGCATCTGATTTCCCCCCATTTTCCTTATCTATGACCGTAAGCTTGGAGAAAGATGAATGTTTGGATTTGTAGATGCCGCGTATGGGCTTGGATTTCCATTCCGGGTCTATTTTCCGATCTATTTTTACCAGATCATAGGCCTCTATCATTTTTTCCAAAGTATCGTCCTTGCTACCATCATTGACCACCATAACCTCAAAGTTCACATAGCGCAAGGACAACAGCGAACGTATGTTTTCTACAATGGTCATCCCTTCGTTGTATGCAGGGGCAATTATGGTAATACTGGGTGCCAATGGAGATGCCATAATCTTGGAAAGGTCCCCAAAGCTATTTTTATTCTTGTAATGCAGCGAATTACGGGTAGATAAATAACCCATTATCGTGAACATGGAGAACAGGACCACTGTAAACACCAAAAAAACAATGTTTATAAACTCCAACAAAATATTGAACACGCCGCTATCCATTGAATCTATCCATTATTCGTGTGGAAAAGGAAACGATGCTCTCCAAAAAGGAATTGGGTTGCGTGGTTTCTCCTTCCACCTCTATTTGTACTTCAATTTCCCTTACATCCGTCTCTTCCAAAGACATTTGCTTTTCATGGAACTCCTGTGTAAGCTCAAAATCTATATCCAGGAAACTCGGCTTTGACGGCTTTATTTCCAATGCATCCAACAGAAAACAGAACTCCAGTGGCATTAGTCCATTCTTACCGGTATAGATATCTTCTTCGACTGTTTCCCGATGAGGATCTACCGTTCCCTTACTCTCTTCAAAGGCGACCTCAAAGGAATGGTCCAGGGGATCGTTAAAATCTATTTCCATGGATTGCATTGCCGTTTCAGAAACATCTGAATCTGTCGTAAAACCATATACTTTGGCATTGGAAATTTGGGCTTCCAAGATTATTTTTACCTCCCTTGCCCTATCCCTGATTCTTTTTTCCGAATGATTTAGGAGCGTACATAAAAAATGAATTTCCTTTTCATCGCCCAATGCTTCAATTTCATCCAATAACATTAATTTTGAATTAGCATCGCCGGCGTAAAAGAGTTGTTTAAATACACTACTGCCCCTAAAATCAGAACATTCCATTACCCTGTGCTCCTCGGGGATATAGATGTAGTTCTTACCCGACAAATCATTCAATATTTCTAGCGCCCTATCACGGATTACTGTATTATCCTCTAACATAACGATCTCCATCAAAAGCGGTAATTCTCTTTTATCCCCTACATCCTCAATGGTATCCAATAAGAGTATTTTGTTATACCTATCCTTATCAAAGTATAGTTGCTTGAATACACTTTCCGAATATATTTGAACATCAGATGATTCCTCATTGCCCAAGTTGGGCTCCTCTACGGGTACGGGCGGTTCTTCATTATCCACTACGAGGGGCAAAAAGCTCCAAGGTGCATCATCGGCATAGGCGCTCCCCGTTTGGCGCAATTCCGGCCCTCCTATATTTTCATCCAAGGTATCGTTGGAGACCTCCAGCTCAAGGGGTTCCGTACTATCGACTACCAAGGGTAAAAAATCGAAACTAATGGCTTCTTCCCCTAAATCCTGCGTTTCAAGCAAATCATCAAACTCCAGAATAATCTCATCCATTGCTTTTTTGGGATAGGGGCAAACAATCTCCTCTTCCTGCACATCCATGGATAAAAGTGCATTATCATTTATTGGCGTATTCCCATTGACCTCCCTTGTATCTTCGCCCGCGGAAATAACCTCGGCTTCCATTACTTCTATGTGCGATACCGACAACCCACTTATTTCGGTTGTAATAATTTCTTCAGACACGACTTTGTGCTGCGATAAGACTTCGAAAGATTCTGTTTCAAGTTTGTCTTCCAAGCTAGCGATAAATGCCTGATCTAGACCTGTATCCATACCTTCGGTAGGCATAATGGTCTCCGGTGATATTTCATTGATAGCACTTAAAGCTTTGCTTACCACAATGAAGTTATTTTCTTTATTTTGAACAGATTGCAAAAAATCTATATCTTTTTCCTTTCCTAAAAATCCTATGGCATCCAATGCTAAAAGCTTGATATCCACATTGCATTTCCAGAAGATACTTTTTAAGGTTTCGAGCGCCTCAAAAACACAAAATTCCTTTATACAACCAATGGCTTCCGTCTTAATTTGATTGTCCCTATGTTTTACCAATTTAATGATGGAGGCGTTTGCATCGTTCTGATTATAATACTTGATAAGCCTAAGGGCAAACAGCACCACATCTTTGTTCTTTGAAGTAAGCCAAGCCCTAAACTTTGGTGGTTGAAAATCTTCAAAATTTCGAATAACGTCCAACAGTTTAAGCTGTTGCCATTCCGATATTCTATACCGAGTGGTATCCAAAAAGTAATTTATTCCTTCGTGCTTCAAGGTAACCGTAGCTATTTCCGCTTGTTTCCGGATTACCCCCCTTCTATCGTTAATGAAGTTTGTAATAAATCCGTAGGACTCGGGCACTTGCATTTTGGTAAGTTCCAAAATACCTTTGGACACTACTTCCCAACGCCAACTTTTAAGCTTGGAAAAAGCATCTTTATGCAATCCAAGGTCCCGATACAACTTAAAAAGCCGCTGTAAGGTTTCCCCGGAGACGTCTTTTTGAAGATCTAAGAGGATCTCTGATAAAATCTTTCTATTGAAGTCATCTTTTAAAAGCTCCCTAATCTCAATTTTTAGGTTTATATAACTGCTTTTTTCATCTTTTGGGGCGTGGTCTTCATGAAAAAGAAATTCACTGACCATCGGGGCCAATTCCCTTTTACGCGCTACAATCTTTCTTGCCTTGGAGGTCAGTCGGTTTCGGAAAAAGAAGATACAGGCAAAATACACCGCCCCAAGCCCAACGAACAGGATAGAAAGATCCCACAAAAGATCGGTATGAATCTTAGGGGAATTAATAAGTGCGTACGTATTATATGTTATATTTCCTATCGTCAATATACTTTATTAAGTTCTCTGCCTACCCTGACAAGCAACTCCGTAGGGCTAACCGGTTTCGATATAAAATCATTTGCCCCAAGCTCAAAAGCGCTTAAGACATTTTCCTCATTACCGGCAGAGGATATAATGATTATAGGGATATTGGATTGCAGCTCTTTACGAACAAAATCAATAAGTTCTATCCCTGAGAAGTAAGGCATCATAATATCACTTACAATGATATCCGGAACCCGACCTCCCAAAAACTCCTTTACCTGTCTACCGTCATGAACCAGATCTACTTGATAGCCACCTTTTTCAAGACGATAGCTTAACAACGAGGCCAATAGCTCATCATCTTCCGCCAACAACAGCCTTTTCCTTTCCATTCATCTATTTTTCTATCTATTTCCTATATAGTTTTTTCATTTCTTTCGCAATGGCTTCTTCCACCACAGGGTATTCTTCCAAAAAACAGGTATACAGGAATTTTAAATGTTTGATATCTTTATTCATCTTACATACCTCGTGCATCTGCTCAACAATTTCAGCAAGACCCGGGGTATTCATCATCGCCAGGCCGGACTTAAGTTTATGTGTAGCAAATTTTAACGCTTCAATGTCATTATTAGCCAGGTGTAATTTTACATTTCCAATAAATTCCAATGCATTTTGACGGTACAGGCGCACCAATTCCTCCAAAAGCTCCATTTCCCCCATACAATCATCCAGGATAGGTAAAAGATCGACTATGGGCTTGGTGTTTTTGTTGGCATTTGGGTTTATGATGATAGACCCCATGGGATAAGTCTCGTCCATTGTCCTTTTACAGCGGATCAGCTTTAACATCAACTCGTCGGGACTGTAGGGTTTTAGGATATAATCGTTAACCCCTTTTTCGGTACATTGTTCTTTATCCCTAATGGTAAAATCTGCCGTTAACGCTATAATTGGGGTTTGGGCTATTTGCTGATTTTTATGGGCACGTATTCTTTCGGTAACTTGGAACCCGTTCATAACGGGCATTCTAAGGTCCATTAACACCACATCTATAGCCGTATTTTCCAAAACTTTAAGGCCGTACATGGCATTATCGGTAATATAGGCCCTGCAACCCCAAGCGTTTAACCGCTGCTCCATAAGGCGTTGGTTGAGAAGATTGTCCTCAAAGACCAAGATTCGCATTCCTTCTACCAAATGCAATGCATTCTTATGATCCGCAATGTCCTTTTCCGTAGCATTCAACTCCATTCCTGTCCCTATTTCGTAGGGAAGGGTGAATTTAAAGGTGGTGCCTACCCCCAAACTGCTAAAAACGCTTATAGTCCCGTTTAATCTTTCTACAATCTGTTTTACTATACTCAATCCAAGGCCGGTACCTCCGTACTTGCTGTAGGTATCCGATTCCGCCTGTTTGTAGGAATCAAAAATATGGGCAAGTTTATCTTTGGCGATACCAATACCGGTATCCGTAACATCGAATTCGATCAGAACATCGCTATCGCTTCTCTCGCTAAGCACTATTTTTAAACTGATATTTCCCTGCTTCACAAATTTTATGGCATTTCCCAAAAGATTAAGCAACACTTGTGAAAGTTTAGAGGG
>JBCBZE010000295.1:0-4511 GCA_039815505.1 Bacteroidota bacterium
ATAATTTGAAAGTTCAGAAAAATGGCGGCCCTGAAGTTGTTTACGCTGTAAACCTGAATGACGACATCTATGATAAGTATGCCTTTGCGGTCATTGATATTCGAATGGATGAGGTCGCTTCACCATTTAGTCTCTTGGATGTGGGAGGGTTCTTAAAAACTCGAATAAATGCTGCAAATGAAAAAGTTTCCCACCCCATATTTGAAATTAGGTTCAAGAATAGAAGAACGTATTGGAGATATAATAAGGAAGGGGATTTTAGTGCTGCGGATATTGCTGCAACTGCCGCCCATTTAGATCATTCCCCGGAGATGCTGATCTCAAAAAAACCCAAAGGGCTCACCGAGACCTTGGTTCCCTTTTTAAATGGTGCGTCTCTAGTGCTTCCGCATCCAAAGATACCCTCAATACGAGTTGAAAACCAAAAAATGTACTCGGAGATCTTTATTAATCAATCGAACAGATTGTTAAACAATTGAATAGTAAACTATATATAAAAAGGATATTATGAATTACAAAACACCCGGAGTTTATATTGAAGAAATTCCTAAACTCCCACCTTCAATTGCCCAAGTAGAAACTGCAATTCCTGCATTTATCGGGTATACGGACAAGGCCGAAGATGAAAGGGGAAAATCGTTGTTGAACGAACCCAAACGAATTACTTCAATGCACGACTATCGCCGCTTTTTTGGAGATCCTTCCCCGGAGGAAGCACTTTCGGTAGTCATCAAGGAACAACCTAATGCACCCACCTTGGCACAGGCCTCTATCGGAGAAAGATCGAGGTATCTAATGAATTATAGTTTGGAAATGTTCTTCGCAAATGGTGGAGGGCCCTGTTGGGTAGTTTCCGTAGGGGGCTATTTACCCGCACCGGGCGTAATCAACTTTGTTGATCTTAAGGCTGGATTGGATGCCACTGAAAAAGTGGACGAGATCACCCTCTATGTATATCCGGATGCCCAAGGGCTTACGGACCCAAATGATTTTTACACCCTATTTGGGGAATCAATGGACCTGTGTGAGCGTCTTAAGGACCGGTTTACGGTAATGGATATTTGGCAAGACCCTACCCTACCAAATCCAACACCGACCGATCTTTTGGCCAATATAGATACCATGCGTAATCTTACTCCGGCCGAAGAGAACACACTTAAATACGGGGCGACCTATTTTCCAAATGTAGACACTATTTTAGACTACTATTATGGCGGCGAAGGTCCCGGTGATGCCAATGTTACCATAACCCATGAGGGTGGGGACGGAACTCTGGCCGGCACCCTACAGCAACTAAAAGGCAAGAATAATGCACTTTACTTTTTAGCTCAAAACGCCCTGAGAAACTTCCCGTTAGAAATGCCCCCTTCGCCCGGAATAGTTGGAATTTATGCTAACGTAGATGCCTCACGTGGCGTTTGGAAGGCCCCGGCAAATGTGAATATGGATTATGTAAGCAAGCCCGTCATAAAAATTACGGACCGACAACAGGACGGATTAAATGTAGATGTCAATTTTGGTAAATCGGTGAATGTAATACGATCTTTTGTAGGTCGGGGACCCTCCATTGTATGGGGAGCCAGGACCTTGGCCGGTAACAGCAATGAATGGCGATATGTATCTGTAAGGCGGTTTTTCAATATGGTCGAGGAATCCGTCAAAAAGGCCTCTATTCAATTTGTTTTTGAACCCAATGACAAAAACACCTGGGCCAGGGTGAAGTCCATGATCGATAACTTTTTGGTGCAGCAGTGGAAAGCCGGTGCGCTTATGGGAACAACACCAGAAGAGGCCTTTTATGTTAAGGTTGGGCTAAACGAAACCATGAACGAATTGGATATATGGGAGGGTAGAATGATCGTGGAGATCGGGATGGCGGTTGTAAGGCCTGCAGAATTTATCATTTTAAGGTTTAGCCATAAGATGCTTTCGGAATAACAAATAATTTATAGATAAAGAACATTTAAAAAAGTTAGATATGGCAAGTATGAACGGAAACGATAATGGAAACTCACGAAGTCCCGATACCGTGGTCTGTGAGAGCTTAAAGGTGATCAAAAACGATAAGAATGCCGCGGACAGCTTAAAAAGTGCGGGCGACACCTTAGAGGAATCAAAAAAAACCGCAAGAGCCTATAAAATTTGCTGTTTATCCAAAGCTGAGGAATCCCATGGAGTTTATCAGGATATGATGAGTTGCATAACGATTGAAAACTACAAAAAGACCGAGATCATTCAGAAAAGTGTTGATGAATACATAAAAAAAGATGATGAAATAGAAAAGCTCATCAAAGAATCGTCCAAGTTACTGAATGATCTACGGGTTAAACTGGAAGAGGCAAATAATGCGGCCTGTGCAATGTCTAATTGCGTTAAGAACAAGATCCTTCCCAAATCGGGATCCTCTACCAAAAACGTAAAGGTGGGCAATATAGAAATGCTATTGAAGGAGATTCTTGCCAAAACCAAAACGCTGGATGAAAAAGGGCAAAATGCATTTGAATCGGCGGTTACTATTGCCGGTATTCAAACCTTTACCAATACAGGAAGCTTAAAGGACTTTGTGGCCAAGCTCATGGACGCCATGAAGATTTTTAAAGCGTGCGTTGAGACCAACATAAAGTCCACTGGTGAAGATGTCACCAAATCGAGGGAAGAACTCAATGTTGTTGTAGAGGAACTGGCACAAATAGCCTGTGATACGGCCACATATTCAACTACCGGTCAAGGCTTGCAATCCGTTATAGATTTTATTTGTGAAGGAGAGTGCGGTGACGGTTGTATAGATCTGTGCGCCGATTTTGAAGTCTGTTGTGAATCAAGTGACGATGGTAATGATAAAGGAGGATCCAAACCCAAGGGAAAGCAATCTGCCGATCAATATTAGTGAATGCTGTTAACAAAGTAAAAAAATAATTATGTCAAAATTCATGATAAACGACGCCTGCTGTAAAGAAAGACCAGGCGGCGATCCGGAAGGTCAAGACTGTCTGGACAAATGGAAAGAGCAACTTGAAGAGGTCTGTAACGAGTATAACGAAGCTGCAGCGGAAACGGTAAAAGAAAAGGAAGCATATGAAAATTCATTGGGCTGGGAAATTAAGATCAAAAGCTGGAATGAGCTAATCCAAAATACGGATGAAAAGGCCAAGACCATTGTTACCGAATTGGATTTCCTAATAGCACAGGTAAAAATTGTTTGCGATAAAGCTTTTTGTACCAATGAAGCTTTGAAAAAACTACTTTGTTTGGTCAAGGGAATCTTTGATTGTTTCTATTCCTATACCAATAATGCCGAAGGGCTAAAGGACAAAATAGCCGAATTCAAGAAGGAAGTTGAATGTCTTAAGAATATAGGGGACGACGAAAAGGCGGATGTACTAAAATGTATAGAAACCTATGAGGAAAAGATCATGTTGGTTTGCGAAATGCAGGATGCGATTCTAAGCAAGCTTATCGAGACCTTGAAATGCGCCAAACTACTGTATGCAGCAATTTGTAAGGCCGCTGGTCTAAAAACCAAACTTCAGGGGATTAAAATAGTTTTTAACGGAGAAACCCCGGAAGACGATGAACACTGTGATCCGGATGATAACAGCTCCGATCCGGACAAAAGCAACGGCTCTAACGGCGATCTATATCCCTGCGATGATAAAGCCGCTAAATCCATTCCAGAATTTCCCATTAGTGAGGGAGGGTACTATAAAGGACTTGGAGAAGCGCTTGAAAAAGCATTGGAGGAAACAGCAAATCTGAAAGATAAATGGATTACCTCCAAAACCAACAGTGATGCGATCCTATCCAAAAAGAAAGGTCTGGAAGAAGCGATCAAGGCTGCCGAGGCTGCCGAGAGTGGAAAGTAAAAAGTGTAAATACAATTAATATCATAAATAAAACAATATGGCAGCAATAGGAGATTACCCACTACCAAAGTTTCACTTTAGGGTGGAATGGGGAAACGATTTTCGAATGGGATTCACCGAGGTCAGTGGATTGGATTTCGAAACAGAAGTGATCGAATACCGGGAAGGAAGCAGTAAAAAATATAACAAGACCAAGCAACCCGGACTCACGAAATATAGCAATATCACTTTAAAACGCGGCACTTTTGAGGGGGACTTCGATTTCTACACGGAATGGCAGAAAACGTATTTCTTTCAAGAAGGGAATGAAACCGGATCAAAATTTAGACGTTCGGTAACTATAAAATTATTGAACGAATCGCACGAACCGGTCATTACATGGATACTCGAAAATGCATGGCCCAGCAAGGTGCAATCAACAGACCTTAAGGCCGATGCAAACGAGGTTGCCATTGAAACTATGGAAATGGTACACGAAGGTCTTACCATTTTGGAAGCTAAATAATCCCCGATATGGATACGGCAGCAAATGCGCTCTATCAAATCGTTGGTTTTCATTTTAAGGTATTCTTTTTTGACCTGGAAAATGAGGCAGAGTCCGATGTCAAGTTCCAATCCATTTCCGGCTTGGATGTGCAAATTGAAAAG
>JBCBZE010000125.1:0-8819 GCA_039815505.1 Bacteroidota bacterium
CATTATCCGTCACAGCTTTCCGGTGGAGAACAGCAGCGGGTAGCTTTGGCCAGGGCTTTTTCCAATACACCATCTATCCTTTTTGCCGATGAACCTACGGGAAATCTGGACGAGGAAACAGGGGAAAAAGTAGTACAGTTATTATTTGAGCTAAACCAAGAGGCGGGAACCACACTGGTCATCGTATCCCATGACCTGGATTTAGCGCGAAGAACCCAACATATCCTTCAACTAAAGGGAGGAAAGATTATAGCGAACGAAAGCACTTTAGTATCGTGAACAGCTACCCAAAAGAAACTTCCAAGGCGGGCATGGACTGGATTCTCAAAATGGCATGGCGAGATGGGAAAGCCAGTGGTTCCAGGTTGCTATTGTTTATGGCCTCCATTATTTTGGGGATTGCCGCAGTGGTTTCCATACAATCTTTTAGTGAAAACCTTCAGCAAAATATAGCGGCCCAGTCAAAAACCTTAATGGGAGCCGATTTTATTATAGATAGTAGGCAATACCCCAACCAAAGGGTGTTGGGTATTATAGATTCCCTAGGTGGGGCGCAGGGTATGGAGGTTAATTTTTCTTCCATGGCCGCCTTTCCCCAAAGAGAAACCAGTAAACTGGTCCGTGTACGTGGTATAGAAGGTACCTACCCCATTTATGGCACCTTGGAAACCGAACCGTCTTCGGCCGCCAATACCTACCAACAAGAAGGAGGTGCTCTAGTGGATGCCACGGTGATGTTACAATATCGGTTAAAGGTTGGCGATTTTGTCAAAATCGGGAATGTTACGTTGCCCATTACGGGAACCTTGGTTTCCGCGCCCGGAAATACGGGCATTGGAAGCTCGGTAGCCCCACAAGTATTTTTACCGTATAGGTTTATAGAGGAAACGGGGCTTCTGCAAGTAGGAAGCCGCTTGGAATATCAATATTTTTTCAAGGCACCTGCTACCATGGACCTCGATGCTTTGGATAAAAATTTGGACCCCATTCTTGATGCCGAAAATGCCGACCTGGACGTTCATACGGTAGATAGCAGGCGTATGGGGCGGAGCTATGGCAATGTGGGGAAATTTCTAAATTTGGTAGCCTTTATCGCCCTTTTATTAGGGTGCGTGGGTATCGCCAGTTCCGTACACATCTATATTAAAGAAAAATTAAAAGCCGTTGCGGTACTCAAGTGCATAGGTGCTACCCGAAGGCAAACTTTTTTAATCTATCTTGTGCAAATTGCGGGTATGGGGCTGTTGGGTGGATTTGTAGGTACCTTGGCAGGTATCGCACTCCAATTGTCTTTTCCTGCGCTTTTGCAGGAGTTTTTGCCCTTTAGCGTTGAAGTTTCCCTAGCCCCGCAACCCATTGTTATGGGATTGGTACTAGGTGTTTTTATGTCTGTACTCTTTGCCCTTTCGCCCTTAATGGGAACGTGGTATGTATCTCCTTTGGAAGTACTGCGCATACAGGAAGGAAACCCTGCAAAATCCAGAACCGCGCAATCGTTCATTTTTATAGGAATATTGTTGTTTGTTTTTCTGTTCTCTTTGTGGTTATTAAAGGATTACCGCTATGCACTTGGTTTTGTAGGTAGTATCGTCATTACTTTTTCCATTTTGGCCGGGGTGGCTACTATGTTTATGAAGGGAATAAAACAATTTTTTCCTTCTTCCTGGGGCTTTACGGCACGCCAAAGCTTGTTGAACCTTTTTAGGCCCAATAACCAGACGATGGTTTTGTTGTTGGCGATTGGGGTAGGGACCTTCTTAATAAGTACGCTATATTTTACCAAGGATATGCTTTTGGCCATGGCCACTTTGGAAGATAGTACCAATAGTCCCAATATTATTCTGTTGGATGTACAGACCGAACAAAAAGAAGACGTTGCCAATAGTATTACGCCAAAAGGATTACCAATTATAGATAATATTCCTATTATCACCATGCGTATACATAGTATCAAGGGCAGGCCCGTAAATGATATAAGGCAGGACAGTACCCGGGGTGTAAAGCAATGGATATTGAACCATGAGTTCAGGGTTACTTATCGGGATTCTATAATCGCTTCCGAGACCATTACGGATGGAAAATGGGTGTCCGAAACCAATTTAGATGGTCTTATCCCTATTTCTATGTCCGATAATGTGGCGCGAGATGCCAAAGTAGTCGTAGGGGATACCATTGCCTTTAATGTACAAGGCGTACTTATGGAAACGATAGTCGGAAGTATTCGCGCAGTGGATTGGGGCCGTATGCAGTTAAATTTTTCCATTGTTTTCCCCAAAGGGGTTTTAGAAAATGCTCCACAATTCCATGTTTTGACCACCAAGGCACCTGATGAAGCTTCTTCCGCCAATTTACAACGCGAATTGGTAAAGAAATTCCCTAATGTGTCCATTTTGGACCTACGGCAAGTGGTCACATTGATTCAAGATATTTTGAACAAAATTTCATGGGTCATCAACTTTATGGCTTTCTTTAGTATCCTAACCGGTATTATCGTATTGATAGGTTCGGTACGTACCAGTAAATATCAACGTATTAAGGAAAGTGTGCTTTTACGTACATTGGGAGCCAAGGGCAAACAAATAATGCGTATTACGACCTTGGAGTACCTCTATTTAGGGGTTTTGGGTAGCGGTATTGGAATTTTACTGTCGTTGGTAAGCAGTCAATTGTTGGGACGCTTTGTTTTTGATACGGTTTTTACCCCGTCCTGGGTACCTTTTCTTTTGTTGTTGCCCGGAATTACGGCCTTGGTCTTGGTGATTGGCCTAAGCAATAGCCGTAGTGTATTAAAAAGTCCACCACTGGCAGTGTTGCGAAAAGAAGGTATCTAGCCTACGAACCTAGTATAAGTTTATTTTTTATACCTATAATGACCTATAATCTTAAAATTGAACAAACAATCTTCCACGACCTGCCCGGCCCCAATATTGTGGACGATAAGATGTCTTTTTTTATCTTTGGATTTTTGATGTATTACAATTCCTATATGAGTTGTTCCTCCACCTAAATTCCAACAGACGATATCACCGGGAACATAATCCAAAGGGCTATCGGTAATAGGTTTTTCCTGTCCATGCCTTTTAAAGAATGTCATGAGATTAGGCACCCGTCTATGGTCAATGTTTTTGTCCGTTCTTTTAAGTCCCCAGATTTTTGGGTATACCTTAAAGTGGGCTTGCATATCCTCATGCACTTCTTTTTGAAGATCTATTCCCAGTTTTCTATAGGCCCGTATCACCACATCGGTACAGACACCCTTGCCCTCCGGAATATCACCGTTGGGGTACGCTATGGAAAAATAGCTGGGATCATAGCTTACATGGTCCTTTGTAAGGGTTTGGGTTGAGTCGGCCAATCGTTGGTAAAAGTTGTTCTGGGCCTGTAAAACAGGTGATGCAAGTGTTATTAAAATACAGATCGTTGTAATGAGGTTTTTCATGTTAGCATGGTTTAATGCGATGCTAAACTATCTGTAAGGACTATTTTATACAACCTAAAATGAGGGAAATAGGGCTTTGGGCTAGCTAATGTGCCTCATGGCGGGACAAGAGGACTAGAAACCAATGGTGCGCATGGATTAAATGGTTTTGCCTTAATCTATAAAGAAGACGGTAACTACCTCATTCTTTGTAACTCTTGAATAATCTTACTTTGTTCCTTGGTCTGTTGGGGTGCATTATACGTAGACCAAAATACAGCGTCATATGCACTGGCCTGATCCTCAATACTGCTGCCAATATCCATATTTTGATTGAACGGATAGTCCGTTACCCCTTCGGTTACTATTTTATTGATAAATAATTCCTTTTTAGGGTTTTTTGTAAATAGTAATTTGTTGGACTCTAAACCTTTAAAAATTTTCCATGTATCCTCTTCTTTTTGATATTTTAAATACATTTTCCCCTGATACTCCTGATACTCGAATATGACATTGTAATAGACTTGTAGCGCTCCATTGGTGAAACGCCTTCGCCATGATCGGTCTTTTTTCGCCGATCGTGTTAACTCCATCCGAACAAAGGCATGGGTTTCCGTATCAATATAGAGTGTGGCTTTTTGAAAGGGTTTGTCCGTTGCATTGATTTTATAGACCAAGCGATTATTATAGGGAAGTATACTGTCCAGCTCATAGGTCCAACCCTTTTTGGCGCCAATGGGGCCATAATCAAACCTGATAAAATCATCCTCCACTATATCTATGATCGAGTTTTTTCGCTCTTCATTTTTATTCCAAGGATGCTTTTCCGCTATGTTGTTTGTGCGCACTGCAATTAGTTCCACTAGAGGTTCGCGCTTTGTTTGGTATCCTTTATAACTGAATCTCGCCGCACATTCCAAATATTCCACGTAGGCATCGTCCTCATGTTGAAGGTCTCGTATAAAACCCTCCAAAATATAGGGTTCTGAAGGGTAGTTATCAGGTATGCTGCGGTAAGCCCTTCTTATAAGTTCCTTGGCCGTAAGTTGTTTCTTTTTCACCGCAGTCAGTAACACTTCATCCAAACGGGTCATTTGAGAGGATAGTAATATCTTTTGGTCAAAAATAAAAGTGGTGATCTCTTTTTCGAGGGAAGTATACCCTATGGCGGATATGATGATTGAATGACTTTTTATTCTTGGCGGAAGGTTAAAAACAAAATAACCTTCTTCGTTAGAAGTTGTGCCCAGCGGTAATCCTTTTACATAGATGGAAGCATATACAATGGGAGCTTTGGTTTCCTGATCCAATAATTGCCCGGAAATGGTTTGCCCAGTGCTTTGTGCAGGGGAAAACCATGAAAACAAGATGAGAAGAAAGAAAAAGGGAAAGGTAGATATACTGTTCATTGATGCTGACGAATGGATTAAAAAGAAGTTGTAAAACTAGGTATTTTGAAAAAAATAGCGACTATTTTTTTGATTCAGTACCGTTGCTTAATTCTTGAATTTCGCAACATGAAAATGCCTAACCATAGAAACCATAGGATTTGGCTCAACCCAAAAATTTCAGTGAATATCTCCGCAGGGTAAAGGCTTAGAAGCCCGGCCGTCCCCACAATCACCCCAAGGAAGATCAGGTATTTTGGAAAGCTTTTTTGTTTAAGGGCCGCCATGCTTAGCAACAATACCCACAGACCGCCTACGATTTCGTTTCCACCTCCCAGGCCTTCGGTCACTATAGTGATGCTATGCCACATCAATATGGCGTCCTTCGGAAATTTTGTACCCAAATCAATAACCGCACCCAGCCCAATATTTCCGATCATGCCACTGGCGATGACCAAGCCTGCCCAAATAAGCCCGAATACTAGTGCTAACTTGGACAATAAGGGAGTGGCATTTTTTAGTCGTTGATGAACAGCAAGTACCGATGGGACTAATAAAATCCCAAATATTACATATATAAGAATGTTTAATAAGGAGAGCGTACCCTGATGATTGGCTAGAAAGGCCAGTTCTTCAACGGCGGTCGCAGTTGTAGGAGGAAATTCCAAAACCGCTCCATAAACAATAAATGCAAGGATATAGATCAGGGCCTCCAATATTGCAGATAGGCCTCCCAACCTTTGTAAACGGTCTTTCATAGTAATGGTATCGTTTCAATCGGAAGACGAAATAGGGTAGGAGATGTTACAAGATAGCTTCCAAAGTTTGGGTATTGAAAAACCATTAAGTTGGATCAACATTTTTTTATAACCGATTTTTTTATATATTGTGATATCAAAATGATATTATAATGAATCAAGAAAAACAAATTATCGCAAATAATGGGTACGTCATGTTGTTCGTGCTACTATTGGTTATCATCGGTACGGTAGCAGGAATCCTGATTACGAGAAATCCATTGGTTTTAATTCTGGTAGCGTTCATAATCTTAATCGTCAAGGGTTTCTTTATTGTGAACCCAAATAGTTCCAAAGTAATGGTATTGTTTGGCGCCTATAAGGGAACGGTAAGGGAAAATGGATTCTTTTGGACCAACCCTTTTTATACGAGACAAAAAATTTCCTTGCGGGCAAGAAATTTTGATAGTGAGCGGGTCAAGGTGAACGACAAGATCGGTAATCCAATTTTGATCAATGTTATTTTGGTTTGGAAGGTGGAAGACACCTATAAATCTGCTTTTGATGTAGATAATTATGAAGAATTTGTTCGTGTACAAACGGATGCCGCCGTGAGAAAGCTTGCAGGCTCCTATCCATATGATAACTTTGACGATGCACGGGCCGAATTAACCCTAAGATCTGGAATGGATGAAGTTAATGAGGCTTTAGAGGGAGAGATCACCGAACGACTTGCCATTGCGGGAATAAAAGTAATGGAAGCAAGAATTGGTTATTTGGCATACGCACCCGAAATTGCAAGTTCCATGTTGAAAAGACAACAAGCTGTGGCTATCGTTGCCGCACGGAAGAAAATTGTTGAAGGAGCCGTTGGCATGGTAGAAGATGCACTGGAAAAGCTGACACAAGATGATATTATTGATTTTGATGACGATAAAAAGGCTTCGATGGTCAGCAATCTAATGGTTGTTTTATGTGGTGATAAGGAAGCTCAACCGGTTATTAACACCGGGACGTTAAACGCTTAGTCCGTGAGTAAAAGAAAGTCATTTGTGCTTAGAATAGACCCAGAGACGTTTAAACGGATAGAAAAATGGGCGGATGATGAGTTCCGTAGCGTCAATGGACAAATGGAATGGATCATCAATAAAAGCTTAAAGGATGCCAAAAGACTACCTTCTAAACAAAAGCGCAAAGAAAACGACACGGATATTTAAGGTAATCATAATTATTGATGCACCTATAACCCAAAAACTTGTATCAACCGTGAACGATACTGTGATACGGTTGTAAAAAAGTTCTTTTCTCCTACAAAAATACCCTTTATTTCCTGATAAATAACTGGGAATGCTACACTTTTCCAGGAAAGTAATCTTCAAAACTTCCGATAAAAAGCAGCTCTCTTCGGTAAAGTGATTTTTATCCCACATCCGCTCATCGATTGTTTTTTACACTTTATCCATATTCTTGTCAGATACCGAAAAATATAAGGTTTTGAGCGATTTGTAAGCCATCTGGGCCTGCTTTCGAGGTTATCTTTATGTAACCCAATCGCAATAACATGAAAGCAATTTTAACCTTGATCCTAGTAGTTTTCTTCGGCGCCACCGCCCTAGCACAAAATACCAAAACCGATGTAAAAGTAACAGCTATTGAAATGGATATGGTTTTGGATACGGATGTTATAGTTGCTATCACTTTTGAAGAAGTTAATACTACAAATACCGGGAGTGTTGCTCGGTTATACAAATTCAAGAACTCAAGAATAAAGAAAGCCTTGGCTTTCAGAACAAAAAGAAACAGAGCTAAATTGGCTTAATATATGAACATTCGTTTTCCCCGACGATCTTAAACCTATACGTTATGATTTTATTGCTTCTATTGATTCCAGTTGCCTTAGTGATTACCCATATCTCCTTGTTCCCTAAATCGAAGGGCGTTTTACGGCCCATTAAAGTTAGATCAAGGAAATAATAACCATATAACCCTAATATTGCGGAAGCCCCAACCCTATTCCCGATACAATCGGGAAGGGGCTTTTTTATATCATGGACTAGGGATTACCGTTTTCTTTTTCATTTGATAGAGAACAACATTGCCGTAATTTTCCAACCATCGGTGGGTGTACCGGCCAAGGTGGCGAGTATTTCACCTTTTTCTACGATTCCATAATCATTCTTAAGGTTATAGGATGAAGAAACTTGAGCTGTGTATTGGTCTTTTATTTCAATTTTCAGGGCTTGAAAATTTATAGTGCCACCAGGAGTTTTCTCCTGGGTTTCCCGAAAGAAAGCACTGGCCGTATGTGCATCTTGGGAATAGGGTACATCAAATTCTTTTTGAAATCTAAAACAGGGGGCAGTTTCGTTAATGAAGAGACCGGTAAAGGCCTCGAAATCCTGCTGTTCCATAGTTCTGGTAAAATGATCAAATACCATATATGGAGAAGCCTCTAGAGGTCCTATGGCATCATAGTCCGTGGTATCATCAGGTGCAGTAATGGTAGAGGACAAACTTACAATTTTCCAACCATCGGGCGTTTTTACATATAAAAAGATATCGTTACCGAACAAGTCCGGTTGTCCGTCCCTAAAACCCTGGAAAAGATGACTATCCAGCGCCATTCCTCTTTTTATGGTAAAATCGATATCTGAATAGACCGGAAAATATTCATAATCCCAACTGGTGAAAAAACCGATCCACTGGTCCCTGGTCAGATTGGTAATTACTGGA
The DNA here is from genome assembly GCA_039815505.1 of Bacteroidota bacterium. Taxonomy (GTDB): domain Bacteria; phylum Bacteroidota; class Bacteroidia; order Flavobacteriales; family Flavobacteriaceae; genus CANLWN01. The sequence continues at coordinate 8,277 of JBCBZE010000125.1, forward strand.
TTTCCGTTGCTTTTCAACACAAAGTTTACCGTGGAACCATTGGATACATACAGCTGTGAATGATTGGCACCATCCTTGGCTTCTTCCGTAATTACAAAATCCTGAAGAATTTTCCCCAATGCTTCCCTAGTTTCTTTTTGTTTTCTTGGACCGCCCCCAAAGTTGTCTATACAGCCTATTAGCAAAAAAAGGCATGTGGTCGATACGAACAGAAGGGATGTTTTAAATAAAGATTGAAGTGTCATTGTACTATCGTTTTTACATTAATATGGGACAATGATAATCGTTACCTTTCCATGGGACGTTCGTCTGCTTGCAAAGACACAAAGTTGTGAAGAAAGATACAGTTTAGCCCCTGTTCAGCTTATTGAGATACGCTGTTGGGGTGTGGTCCATTGTTTTCTTAAAAGCCTTGTTAAAAGTAGTTTTGGAATTAAATCCAACATCATAGGCCAAAGATAATAGGGTATGTTCGTGGTGTTCCTTATTCTTGAGTTTTTCAACAAAGTCGGATACTCGATACCGATTTATAAAATCGTAAAA
>JBCBZE010000262.1:0-5059 GCA_039815505.1 Bacteroidota bacterium
CCCCTCAAATAAAATAAAGTAATTTCATGGAAATAGCTTTTATAGGGATACTCAATAACGTGTATACATTTTAATTGTCATAGCTATTTTTGGAGTTTTTGCGTAACTTTAGTAAAACGAAGTTGTGAAAAAAGATAGGACTAATAACCCCATGTTTTTTTTGAATGAAAGACTGGAGTTTCCAAATCCTGAACGTGCCAATGCGGAAGGTTTATTGGCCGTAGGTGGCGATTTATCTCCAGAACGTCTTCTATTGGCTTATCAAAGTGGTATTTTTCCTTGGTTCAATGAAGATCATCTTATTCTTTGGTGGAGCCCGGACCCAAGAATGGTATTGTTTCCGGAGCATATTAAAGTCTCTAAAAGTATGCGAAAAGTGCTGAGGAGCACACAGTTTAAACTTACAAAGAACAAATGCTTTAATAGGGTAATTGATCGTTGCGCTTCCATAAAAAGAGAAGGCCAGGAAGGAACCTGGATTACGGAAGCAATGAAGAAAGCGTATTTGAAATTGCATGAAAGGGGGTTTGCGGTATCTTATGAAGTATGGGAAAATGATGAGTTGGTGGGTGGATTATATGGAATAAACCTGGGATATATATTTTGTGGCGAAAGTATGTTTAGCACTAAGAGCAATGCTTCCAAATTTGCTTTTATAAAAATGGCGCAGGAGTTGGCACAAAAAAAATATCGTCTTATAGATTGTCAATTGTATACCAAACATTTGGAAAGTTTAGGTGCTGAAGAAATCCCCAGGGCGCAGTTCATCAAAATATTAGAGGGATATAATCAAAGACGAAAGTAAAAAAATAAGGTGTTCAGTTTCTTGGGTGTAATCTTCTAGCCTATATTCCAATCCGGTTTGTAGTTTGGCATATCTATTCAAGAGCCATCCAAGATGTAAGGTAAAGCGTTGGTCATATTGGGGCAAATTAGTATTGGCAATGCTTAAAAGACTTTCGGCGGTACCGATAAAGTAGCTTTCCCCAATATCCAGTTGTTCACCTTGTAGTGGAAAATCCAATGCATATCGGTATCGAAATCGATGGATGGTCCTTGTTCTTGTAACTCGTTGTTCTGAACGTAATCTGTGCCCAAATCGAATATTCCTGGGTTTGTTCGTTATATTAAATTGCTGGGTAAACCTAAGTTCATTTTCACTGTCTTTGTTAAATAAATTCCTAAACCTATATTGCACTCCAAGTCCAACACTTTGATTGTCCCTTGTCTTCAGACGGGAAAAATGGGCGAAGTCCAATTGTCTTGTGTTCAGTGTAACCTCCTCATCTTCATAGATGAAGATACGTTGGGCAATGGAAAAATTATGGGAATACGTAGGATTCACGTTGTAATTGATGGCCATTTGTGGTTGCCAGAAACCCGTAAGGTTTTCTTGTGCCCTTGCAATGTTTATCGATGCAAGATAGAAACAAAATAAAAATACAATCAGCAATCTATTGGTATAATACATGCTCATAGTTGGCAGGAAGGGACTTTCTAATGGTTTTGAAGTTTCCCGAAGCATCGAAAAGAAGTTCATATTCTCCATAAACCTTTTCTTTTTTTCCGGATACTATGATTTCATACCTTATGGAAGGCAATAATAGATTTTGAAAAGCATTTTTTAAGGTTAACGCTGTAGATTCTTCTCTTGAGGCCGGATACTGTTGTTGGATTTTCTTTATTCGTTTTTTGATGAAGGTGTTATTTAAATAGATATTGATATTTTCCCAACTTGCTTGGGGTATATCCGTTTCTTCGATATTAATTTCAACATCTTCCAACTCCCCTTCCTTGTCAAATTCTACGCTATACCATAAACGTTCTTTTTTGAACTTAGCTTCAAAGCTTATTTTGATGCTGTCCCTTTCCTTATAAAAACGAATTCTTTTTGCTCCTTCAATTTCCTTGGAGAGATAGTTCAGCGCTTTTTCTGGAAACTGATGCCTGAGAATGCGTTGTTCCCTTTCATACTTGTTCTGTGAAAAACAGTGAATGGACAGTAAATAAAATACAACTAAACAGAAAAGATGCCGTATCATATCCTATATGGTCTTTGTTCAAAATTAATAAGACCATTTTAGAATCCCACCATTTTATGGATATTTATAAAAGGCTGGGCAATAATAAATTAGACGGAATTTTAAAATAACAAAGTAGTTGCCTTTTTTACGAAATGGAAACCGCTTCTTTATTTCAAATATAACTAATGCTACTTCACTCCGATAAAGGTAGTTCTCGGTGGATTTCATCCACCAATGGAATTACGCACTTATACACATCCGACGGGTTAACCTAATATGGGTTGAAGAAAACCATGTGTGCCTACTTAAAAAGTAAAAGCATCCAAAAACGTTAACCTAATACAGAACATGGTCGTAGTTGGCAGGCAGTGATGCCCGCATATGCTTTAAATCACCTTCTGCATCAAAATGAACTTCATAATATTGTCTTGTACCTTCGTTTTTAGCAGTTATCAAGAACTTATATTCAACAGTGGAAGATAAAAGGTTTTGAAAAGCATTTTTTAACATTTCCTCAGAATTATCAAAATCAGCGATTTGGTATTGCTGGAACATTCTTCTGGTCCTGGGTTTTTCAAATGTATCTGTTAGCTGGGTGTCAATTTGGTCGTACGCTTCATCGGGAATATCAACTTCATCGATCATGTATCCGATGCTTTTAAGATTGCCCTCCATGGTAAAGTCCATTCTATAAAACAGACGGTCTTTTTTGAACTTGGCGGTAAATCTGGTCTCGTTACTATCGATTTCCTGATAAAATGTTATGTTTTTTGTATCAATACCCTTTAACGTCTGTTTTAAGGTCTTAAGTCCGTTTTCCGGAAATTGTCCGCAAAGAATGCGATGTTCCCGTTCAACTTTTTGCTGTGAAAAGCCTGTAAAGGCCATACATAGGATTACAATAGATAATAGTGTTCTAAACTTCATCATATCTCAAACAGTTTAATTTATAATCGTTATCCATGCATTAAACCTACGAACGAAGCGATAAACCTAACGTTTAATAGCTTAAGGTTTTGTTTTTCAGATAATTATAAATGGCCTAAGATATTGGGGGGTTGCCGAAGCATTTTTGTATGTTGTAAATATATTTTTTATTGGCTTTCCAAAAGCAAAATAATGCGTAAAATCGATGAAATCACCAAATTTCCGTTAAACCCTCATAAAAACCTGGGTCATTACCAGTATAACCAAAATAAAAAATGAACGCTTTAGAAACTATACCTCATTATATCTAAAACAACCGATTTCATGGTCGTTTACCATGCCCGTTGCCTGCATATGTGCATATATTACGGTGCTTCCCACAAATTTGAACCCTCTTTTTTTCAAATCTCTACTTAAAACATCGGACAATTCTGTTTTACCGGGGGCATCCTTATAGCTGCTGTATGAGTTCTTAATAGGTTTTCCGTCCACAAAACCCCAGATATAATCACTAAAACTACCGAATTCTTTTTGTACCGCTAAGAAGGCTTTTGCGTTTGAGACGGTGGCATGTATTTTTAGTTTATTCCGTACTATTCCCGAATCCTCTAATAAAGCATCGATTTTATCCTGATCATATTGCGCTATTTTTTTGTATTCAAAATTATCGAAAGCCGCTCTAAAGTTTTCCCTTTTGCGAAGTATGGTAATCCAACTTAATCCCGCTTGGAAGGTTTCGAGAATAAGAAATTCGAATAAAGTAGCATCATCCTTTACGGGTACGCCCCATTCCAAGTCATGGTAAGCCTCATACAATTCGTCGCCTACACACCATCCACACCTTTGTTTTTCCATACCATAGTTTGTATTATAAAGATATGGGAAAATCTAAAATCCTTGAACAATATAAAGATAAAGTGGCATCCCTAAAGTTATATTGAAAGGAAAGGTAATTGCCAACGCCATGGGTAGGTACAAGCTCGGATTTGCTTTCGGTGCGGCAATTCGCATTGCCGCCGGCACAGCTATGTATGAAGCGCTGGCTGCTAAAATGGCAAAAAGAAACCTATTCCCTACACTTTGCGTAAATGCCGAACTAGCTATGGCCACTATACTGCCATTGAACAGGGGAATGATGATGGCAAAAATAAATGCGAACCACCCTTTTTTCAGGAAGTCATTCAATTTTTTTCCACTGGTAATCCCCATATCCAATAAAAAAACCGCTAAAAACCCCTTAAATATATCGGTTGTGAATGGTTCTATGCCCCTTGCTTGTTGATCACTTGCCAAAAAACCAATGATTAAACTACCAACGATAAGTAATACACTACCGTTGGTCAAGGAGTGGTGCAATACACCGTTGAGTGCTATTTTTTCCTTTTTGTTTTTCTGGAAATAGGCCATCAATAACACACCCACTATTATGGACGGGGCTTCCATTAGTGCCATTACCGCCACCATATGCCCCCCAAAATCAATTTGCTCAATCTCTAAAAAGGAGACAGCGGTTACAAAGGTTACCGCACTTACCGATCCGTAGGCAGCGGCTATAGCCCCGGAGTTTTCAACACTAAATTTTCTTCTTAGAATGAAATAGGCGCATAGCGGAACAATCAATGCCAAGAATATACCGAACAATAAGGACCATAATATTTCCATGTCCCAATCGCTATGGGAAAGTTCCAATCCACCTTTGAATCCAATTGAAAACAATAGGTATAACGATATAAATTTAGAGGAGTTGGGAGGAATTTCAAGGTCACTTTTTAATTGTACGGCGATGATACCCAAAAAAAAGAACAACAGGGCAGGATTGGTCAAATTATCGACCAGTAAATGAAGATCCATTAAGCTTTATATGGTTTTTAGGATTGGCTCCTAGTTTGAAGTTGAATATTAATAGTGCTATCTATAACTAACTCAAGGTTTTCCTTATGGGCCTTAATCACCAAATGTTGAACAATATGTTTGGATGCCTTCAGTTCTTTAATACGTTCTACGGAAGACAACTTATCTTCATGCATTCCCGTGGTTAGGTTTAATGTCTGCACCGTATGGAATTTGATCTTATCGTTGATCAACGATAAAAGAACGTCCGCAGCCGC
>JBCBZE010000422.1:0-2217 GCA_039815505.1 Bacteroidota bacterium
CAGCATTACGGATTGGGTAAGTAAAAAACGTTGCGCCCTAATGGTATTTTCGCTACTGGGATGGGTTATTAAATCCATATAATTACAGTTAAGCTCATATGGGGATTTTGTTCCATCGCCATTATCCTTATAAGAAACAAAACCGCCGTGTAATTCTGCTTTCTCCGCCAAGCGTGATATTTCCTTATCTGCTATAATTCCTTGAAGAGGCCTTACCCCCACACCATCATGGCTCGCGGTAAAATTAAAGAAGCAAGTTTCGGAACTGGGTAGACTCAGGCTTTTGGCCCATTTGGTAAGTGTTGAAATCTCCTGTTCATGAATACTGTGGGCAAGTAAGGGAGGTAGCGTAAAATTATAGACCATATGTGCTTCATTACTACCATTCCCAAAATATGAGACGTTTTCCACATGGGGTACGTTGGTTTCCGTTATAATAATGGCGTGGGGGGCAATTTCATTGAATACCTGTCTATATGCTTGTATCACCAGATGTGTTTCCTTTAGATGAATACAGGAAGTGCCCATGGTTTTCCATAAAAAGGCGATAGCATCAAGTCTAATATATCTTGCGCCTTTATGAATATAAAAAAGTAGTACGTCGAGCACCTGTATAAACACCTTGGCCGACCTATAATTTAAATCTACCTGATCTTCACTAAAGGTAGTCCAAACATACACTTCCTTACCCTGCTTATCAAATTTATGTAGCAATGGTAAGGCTCTTGGTCTTACAACGTCGCTATAGTCCGCATTGGGATCGGCTTCTATGAAGTAGGTATCAAAAGTTTCCGTTCCCTTAAGAAAAGCTTGAAACCAAGAGGACTTTTTTGACATATGGTTTACCACAGCATCGAACATGATGTCAAAAGTAATTTTCAACTCATCAATGTCTTTCCAACTTCCCAGTTCCGAATTAATTTCATAATAATCCACTACACTAAAACCATCGTCGGAGGTATAGGGAAAACAAGGCAAAAGATGGATGGCGCTAATTCCTTCCTTTAAATATTCATCCGCAAAGCGTTTCAAGCTGGATAACGGCGTTCGGGAAGGCTCAAAAATAGCATCGCCGTAGGTAATAAGTATACAATCTTGATGTGTAAGTTTCGATAGGTCCTTGCTATTATCCGGATTGTATTTTCTTTTTAGACAAGACACCTGTTCTAACACAAAATCCAAATCGTTCGGGTATAATTGTTTAAGTAGGTCTTTCATGGGAGCAGCTTAGTTTTGTAAAGTATGACATGTGTTGATTTAGAAAAAATTATTCCTCATAAAGGTCTATCCAAACAGTTGTGGAACATAAAAGCTAAAGACTAGGATTACCACAAAAAACACCAATAAGATATATACTTCTTTGTGCATGAAGTCACTTCTTTTTGGAAGAACATTTATGGTTTCTGTGTTCTTTACCGTTCTTTTGTTCCCGGTAAGCATGCTAACCAGATAAGCGATCACCAATGTAATCAATACACCTGTAAAATTTAACCAAATCCAAAAAATCTCAATGCCTAAATCCACATTGAAGATATTTTGCATCGTCTTGGAAAAAATCAGATTTATGACCACTGCAACCAATATTCCCGCGTTCATCCCCACATGATTGACTCTCTTGGAAAAAATAGCCAATAGAAAGGTTACCAAAACCGGGCCATAAAAAACAGAACCTATGGCATTAATAATTTCAATGACCGCGCTTTTGCTACCCCCAAAAAGAAACGAACATGCCATACAGACAGCACCCCAAAATAATACGGACATTTTGGAAATAAGCATGTACTTCTTGGTGGATAATTTTTTCTCGCCCCTATTAAAAAAATCCTCTACCGTAACCGCTGACAATGAATTCACCGTTGAACTCAAAGAGGACATAGCAGCGGAAAGAATCCCCACCATAAGCAAACCTATAAAGCCATGTGGAAGGTATTTAGTAATAAAAATAGGTATCATTAAATCGGGCTTTGCTCCACTGTTTGCGTATTCTTGAGGGAAATATTTTTGGGTCATTGCCGCTATCTCATCCAAGAAATCAGGTGCAGAGGTCACCAGTGTTCCAATAATCAGCCCCATAGAACAATACAACAAAACTACCGGGAAACGCAAGAGCCCGTTGGCGAGCAATAATTTTCGAATGGTACCCTCATTTTTAGCGGAAAGCATACGCTGTGCCTGTGTTTGATCGCAACCATAGTAAGAGACATATAGAAAAAATCC
>JBCBZE010000360.1:0-3367 GCA_039815505.1 Bacteroidota bacterium
ATCTTTCCATAATGTCCTTGGCCTCTTCGGTATACCCATAATTCAGAAGTCCGTTGACCGCAATCCATTGCAAAGGTGCCCAACCATTTGGTGCATCCCATTGTTGGCCGCTATGTTTAAGCGTAGTGACCAAGCCACCGTTCTTTAAAAAATCGCTCAATAGCCGATCTCGAATAGCTTCTGCCTGCTCCTCCGTAGCCAGCTTAAAGAACAATGGGTAGGCCCCTGCTAAGGTAAACTGATCTGTATTTTGGTTTTGTACAAAATCAAAGTCCATAAAAAACCGCTGCTCTTTATCCCATAAATAGGTATCCATTAAATTTCTCCGGTCTTCCGCTAATTTTAAGTACCGTTGCTTACTTTTCATATCCCCCTTGAGACCATAGGCGCTTGCAATCTTAGTTTCCATGAAATACAGTAGACAATTTAAATCCACGGGTACAATGGTCGTAGTGGTGGTGGAACCAAATTCGTCCTCCCTACCGAACCAGCGACTACTATAATCCCATCCCGATGCTGCGCCCGCACGCAAATTGGCATACAAATCTTCTTTTTCTTTTTGGGAAGCCAGCTCGCCGGCCAAATGAATGTCCTCTTTATAGGCTTCCTGGCGTGGTGTATTTTCCTGATCCCAATATCTGTTCAAAACCCCGCCCTCTAACTGTACAAGGTGTTGTGATGCTATAAAAGGCGTCTTAAGGGTTTCCTTACCGGACATCCAAAATTCATATTCTTTTACTATTTCCGGTAGGTAATCCATTAGCACACTTTCATCCTCCCTGGCCAATGCATCTACCATAAGTGCATAGAAAGGCGGTTGTGACCTGGATAAAAAATAATCCCGGGTACCATTGGGGATAAAGCCTATCGTATCTATTAGATAGCTAAAATTAGCTACCATGTTGGCAGCGAGTTCCTCTTGACCATCTACCAATAAGCCTTCCAAGGTAAAATAGCTGTCCCAATAATAGATTTCTTGAAATCGTCCTCCGGGGACCACATATTGTTTAGGTAGTGCCAAACGCGAGGAGTAGGGAATTACGGAGTCAGGACCCCGTGTAAGTTTGGGCCAAATACTGCTAATGTGCTCATACATGTTCTTGGTAGTATCCGTAGCGAAAGTTAAAGTGGCCATGGATTTGTCGCTGAAGTTTTCTTCAACAAAGGCTTTAAGGGCAAAATCCGGATTGTTTTTTTCAAGCTCGTACTTCATAACGAGTTCGGCATAAGGCTGTCGGGGCACTAAATCCACAAGCGTCTTTGAATCCGGAAAAACCGCGTTCAGTTGAATATCCTTAAATAGTTGCGTTTCATAAAAATTTATTTGGACAACTTCCTTGGGTTCGGTACGGCAACCGGAAAGGATCAAAAAAAGAAAGGTAAATGAAAATAATGCTTTGTACATAGTATGCTGTTTTGCCCAAAAATAAGAACAATAATTTAACTTATTCCCTATCCTTTAATCGATAGACAAATTTAAGTCCACTCCAATCCCCATCCACCGCGCATACCTTTACATCTACCAAACCATTGGATAAAAGATACTCCCTTATATAATCACGTGAAAGGTCCGTTGGGATTTTAGAGCTACCTTTGGGCCAACTAATCCAGAGCATGCCCGTTTTCCTTAAGGCCGATTTTAAACGAACCGATTGTTTTTCGAAGTCCTTCTTGTTCGTGCCAAAAAAATGAATGAAATCCGCGGTTCCATCTTTTGTAGTCTTTAGCAATTTAATCCGGGGCAGGTCTATAAACAGATCAAAATAATGTTCCGGTTGTTGTACCAGTAAGATCGTAAAGTCTTCCTTAATACCTAACTTTTTAGCCAATGGGGTGCCGGAGTAACCCGAGGTTTTCATGTATGAACATTTTGTTTCCGAACTAAAAGGTAACAAAAAAGCCTTGACTTACGACAAGGCCCATGAACAATTATACATAAAATCGTTTATTTCTTTTTCACAAGTACACCTTCTTCCCAAACTCCTTCTTCCAGACTACCGTCTGCCTGCCACATTTTTCCTTTTCCGTTTCGTTTGTTGTTCTTCCATTTTCCTTCATACTTTGCGCCATTCTTCCAGTACATGGTCCCTTTTCCGCTACGTTGATTGTTTTTGAACGAACCCTCGTAACGATCGCCATTGGGCCACATATATGTTCCTTTCCCGGATATTACGTTCTTGGAAAGGTCACCAGAGTATGTAGACTCATCGAACCAACCCACATTGCCTTTTACCAAGGTACCATAACTTACTTCCACATCGTACTCGGCCCCTTGGGAAGCAAACTTGTACCAACCATCTGCAAGTGCCTTTATTCCGGGAACTGAAATGGTATTTAATTCTTGTGCTTTTAGCCCTATAGAGGTTGCCAATATAAGGCATAGTAAAATTCGATTCTTCATTTTTAAGATTTATTCATATAGTCGCAACAAAACATATTGCTTACAGCAAGTAATCAAAAAAATACCATTGAATTATTCCACTTCAAATCTATAATCGGTTTTAAACGGTCTGCCGTCTTTTGTAATGCCTTCGATTTTCACCCAAAACGAGCCCGTCCTATCACCGGTATAAAAACTAATGGGGGTTGGGCTTTTGGCATCCATGAAAATATTGGGGTTCCAAAATAAGGTTGTACGATAATCGGGCATTTTATGTTTGGGTTTTGCCAGTCCATAGTTCGGTGAATGGAATTCCCTTGTTTTATAGAACCCTTGCAAAGTGAAGTTGGTGATACCGGGGTAACGTTTTTGCTCAAAACTAAACCTTAAGCCCCTATCGGTATATACCGCAATGACGCCATTGGCCCCGCGCACGCCATAAAAAGAAGCCTCAGCACCCGTTAGGACATCTATGAACAGTACCCCAAATGCGTTCATTCCCTGTATTACATCTATGGGTACTTGCACGCCGTCAAGCAGATATAAAGGTTCCGTGGATAGATTAATACTGTTAAGGCCTCCCCTTACCTTTACTATTTGATTAGGGAACCTGCCTTCTACCGATACACTGGGAAACATTCGTAAAATATCCATTACACTGGCCTGTTCGTTCCCGGGAAAAGAATCTATAAACATCCTATTACGGGCCTTTCCGTGAAGTGTTAAAGCGTTTATTTCCTCTTCCACGATTTCCGCCCTGGTTTTTTTGTTTTCATTTACCACTACTTCATCAAGTTCTATGATCGTGGAATCGTTCACCAAAGTGTAGAACTGTCCGTCATCCACTACCCCCATATGTTCCTGTACATAGGTCAAGGTACGTTGGAATGAATTGGTCTTTTGTCTTCCTTTTGGAACTACCTTTAATTCTGGTGCATCAACATGTATGGCAATATCCTTTTCTTTACCTTTTTTTGGGGCATTTGG
>JBCBZE010000068.1:0-12362 GCA_039815505.1 Bacteroidota bacterium
CATAAACCTTTTTTCCACCCATTCCAGAACCTGTTTTGTACTCTGGCCAACAAATTTTTGCTTTGCCAATACCAAGGTCTCATAAATTAACCCGGCCTCTTTTCTAATTTTTTTGGAGAGCCTTTCGTTTCTGGAGCTCATCGCCAAACCATTGACTTCCCTGACTATGGGACATCCAATAATTTGTACAGGTAATTTTTTGATCACCGTTAGCTTTTTAATGATTTGTAGTTGTTGAAAGTCTTTTTCTCCAAAATAAGCCTTGTTCGGCATTACTACGGTAAAGAGTTCTTCTATTATAGTACCTACCCCGTTAAAATGACCTTCCCTGAACTCACCTTCCATCATTTTATCCAAACCGTTAAAATTATAGGATTTGGATTTTACTTTGTTGGAGTACACTTCGAACACGGGCGGTGCGAACACAACAATATCATTGGAAATGTTTTCCAATTGTTTTTGATCACTTTTCAAGTCCTTGGGGTACTTTAGTAAATCTTCTTTATTGTTGAACTGGGTGGGGTTGACAAAAATGGATACGATGACCATATCATTTTCTGAAATAGCTTGCTTAACCAAGGAGATATGTCCTAAATGTAGAGCGCCCATGGTGGGAACTAGACCAATGGTATAGTTTTTGGTGCGTTTTGATTTAAGAAACGATTTTAGTTTGGTTTTTGAGGTAAATACCAGCATAACAAGTTTTAAAAGCGAGCAAACTTACTATAATTACTGCTAATCTGCATAATTTTTGTAATTTTGCAGCTACGTTTCTTCGATAAAAAAAATAAAGTTTTTATGAATGGCAAAAAGATATTGTTTGTATCTTCAGAATTAGTACCCTACTTACCAGAGAACGAAGTTTCCTTAATGTCTTACGAAACACCAAGAATGGTCAACAGCAATGGCGGCCAAATAAGGATTTTTATGCCTCGTTTTGGAAATATCAATGAACGGAGGCATCAGCTTCATGAGGTCATACGTTTATCCGGTATGAATTTGGTCATTAATGATATGGACATGCCATTGATTATAAAAGTGGCTTCCATACCTAGAGAGAGGATTCAGGTATACTTCATTGATAATGAAGAATATTTTAAGCGAAAAGCTACGTTTACGGATGAAGAAGGAGGTTTGTTTCCTGACAATGATGAACGGGCTATTTTTTTTGCCAAGGGTGTTGTGGAGACAGTTAAAAAACTGAATTGGTCACCAGATATTATCCATGTCCATGGATGGATGGCTTCCCTGGTCCCGTTGTACTTAAAACAATATTATTCAGATGAGCCATTATTCGCGGATAGCAAAATAGTTACTTCGGTCTATGGTAAAGGTTTTGATGGGGAATTGGATAGTGGGATGCATAAAAAAATCGTTTTTGATGGAGTCTCGGAAGATAGTATTGGCCACCTCCAATCACCGGACTATAATAATTTGTTAAAAATTGCCGTAGATTTTTCAGATGCGGTTATTTTAGCTGCGGAAGAGATTCCCCAAGATTTAGATCAACATATTGCCAACCTCCAAAAACCTGTGTTGCCATACGTTTCCTTACAAGAGTTCGAAGAAGCCTATGCGAATTTTTATAACACTGAAGTCTTAAAATAAATTACATGAGTTTTTTGAACAAATTTAAGCTTCCTGCTATTGCAGGAATATTTCTTGTAACGTGCTTTTTCTCTTGTGAAGAAGAACTTACTACGTTGGGTGAAGGCGTAATTAATGGAGAGCCTTTTGTAACCGATAGGGCGGTTTTTGATGTGTTTGCCTTTAACAAAGGAATCCAGGCCGTACAAACCAATAAACTCCCTCTTTATCAATTAGGGACATTCAATGACCCTATTTATGGCAGTACCGAAGCCCAAATAACGGCACAGGTGCAATTATCCGTTACTGAACCTACTTTTGGGGTTTTTTCGCAAAGCGATGAGGATAGTGGGGATAATAATGCGATTCAGGAAAACGAAACGGTTACCGGGGTGTTCCTTTATATACCCTACCAAACCAATGATAACGATAGTGATGCTGACGGTGTGGACGATGAACTGGACGATGACCCATTGGACCCTAATAGTGATAGCGATGGTGATGGTATTGTGGATGGACAGGAAAACGTAAACGGCACAAATCCGTTGGATGCCGATACGGACGGTGATGGCATCAATGATGGGGAGGATGATTTTACATTTGGCCAGCGATTTGCGCGCAGATTTAACTTGGATAGCATTTACGGAAATATAGAGGCCCCATTTAATTTACGAGTATCCAGATCTACATTCTTCCTAAGGGACTTGGACCCCAATACCAATTTTGAGGAAGCCCAAGAATATTTTTCAACCCAAGAGTTTTCCCCGGAATTTACATCAGAGCTGCTGTTTGAAGGACCTGTAACCATTAGTGACGAAGAGATACTGTTCGTTGTGGAGGAAGACGATCCGGATACGGAAGAAGATGAAATAGGGACCATATCGCGTAGGTTGCGCCCCGGTATTAGAGTGGAGTTGGACAGACAGTTTTTTCAGGACAATATAATAGATAGGGAAGGAACATCGGATTTATTGAGCGCTACAAATTTTAGTGATTTTTTTAGGGGAATCCATTTGGCCATTACCTCAAATGATATACTCCTGGGATTGGATTTGTCGGAAAACGACGTATCCATTGAGATAGAATACACTTATGACACCGTTAATGCTAATGATACGGATGATACATCGGACGATACGGTTAACGTGCAAGAAGGTGAGGCTACTTTTGAATTAAATCTGTTGACGACAAATGCCCAGCTCCCCGGAGTTGTTTTTGGAAATGCGGTAAATACTTTTATAAACGAAGCATACCCTCCCGAGATTGCAAATAGTTTGGACGTGCCGGGAAGCGCTTCACGGATATACTTAAAGGGAGGCGCGGGAGCCTTTGCGGAAATAAAGCTGTTCGATGAAGGTAATGGAGAAGAAATTATCAATCAAATTAGGGCCAATAACTGGATAATCAACGAAGCAAACTTGGTTTTTTTTGTGGATAGAAATACGTTGGACGCTGCTGGGAATGTAATTGAGCCTCCTAGGATTTATTTGTATAATTTGGAAACGAATACCCCACTATATTTAACTAGTCTTCCTAATTTTAGTGGCACAAATGCCGGGGCATTCAGTGCATTTGTAGATGAAAATTACGGAGGAATTTTAGACGAATCGTCCACTAGGTATACAATACGGATTACGGATTATATCAATGACATCATTATAAGGGATTCTACCAATGCAACACTTGGTCTTACCTTAACCTCAAATACGGAAATTACTAATGTTGCCGGGGCAATGTTGCAGAATGGCGAAGGGGATATTCCCGTAATGTCTACCATAAATCCCTTGGGCACCGTGCTGTTTGGAAATAATGTGGATTCCAGTGAAGAGGATTTAAAACTACGATTGGAGATTTTCTTTACCCAAACGAATTAATTGTCCGTTGTCATACCAAGGTAAGTAATATGGCGTTATTGTAAAATGTAGATTACTTTTACAAGTATCTTGTAAATTCGCATGATAGTGAATTACACACCAACCCTAAACATTTTTAATTATGTGTGGAATCGTAGGATATATTGGTCATAGACAGGCCTACCCTATTATAATCAAAGGATTACAACGGTTAGAGTATAGAGGTTATGATAGTGCCGGTATCGCCTTGTATGATGGAGAGGACATTAATTTGTCCAAAACCAAGGGAAAAGTTGAGGATTTAAAGGATAAGGCCGAAAGCACTATTTCTTTGGAGGGAAAGCTTGGTATTGGCCATACCAGATGGGCTACCCATGGTGTTCCGAACGATATCAATTCCCATCCTCATTATTCCAGTTCCGGGAATCTTGTGATCATCCATAATGGAATTATAGAAAACTATGAGTCCATTAAGAAGGAATTGACCAAGAGAGGTTACGATTTCAAATCCGATACCGATACGGAAGTCTTGGTCAACCTTATCGAAGAAATCAAAAAAACAGAGAATGTTAAGCTAGGAAAAGCCGTCCAAATAGCCCTTAATCAGGTAGTAGGTGCCTATGCGATAGCCGTATTTGATAAACAAAAACCGGATGAAATCGTTGTAGCCAAATTAGGTAGCCCATTGGCTATCGGAATTGGTGAGAATGAGTATTTTATTGCATCCGATGCTTCCCCATTTATAGAATTCACCAATAATGCGGTTTATTTGGAGGATGAGGAAATGGCCATCATAAGACTTGGTAAAGAAATTAAATTACGAAAAATAAAGGATGATGCGATTACCTATCCCAATATATTGGAATTGCAGTTAAACCTGGAAGAAATAGAAAAAGGGGGTTATGACCACTTTATGCTTAAGGAAATCTATGAACAGCCCAGGGCAATTTTGGATACCTACCGTGGTAGGCTTAGGGTAGATCAAGGGATCATAAAAATGGCGGGAATCGATCAAAACTTGGAAAAATTCCTAAATGCCGATAGAATTATTATTGTGGCCTGTGGAACCTCATGGCACGCAGGGCTTGTTGCGGAATATATTTTTGAGGATTTGGCAAGAATTCCTGTTGAGGTAGAGTATGCTTCAGAATTTAGGTATAGAAATCCGGTAATTACGGACAAAGATGTGTTAATTGCCATATCGCAATCCGGTGAAACAGCAGATACTCTCGCTGCTATTAAATTGGCAAAGGAAAAAGGTGCATTTGTTTTTGGCGTATGTAATGTGGTAGGTTCCTCCATCGCCCGTGAAACACATGCCGGTGCATATACACATGCGGGTCCTGAAATTGGAGTGGCATCTACGAAAGCATTCACTACGCAAATTACGGTACTCACTTTGATCGCCCTGAAACTGGCCAAAGAGAAAGGCGCTTTTTCAGAATCCAAATTCCATGAATTCTTGACAGAATTGGAAAATATACCTACCAAAGTAGAGATTGCATTAAACTCCAATACCCTGGTGGAACACGTATCGGATGTGTACAAAGATTCCACGAACTGCCTTTATCTTGGACGTGGGTACAACTTCCCTGTAGCTTTGGAGGGAGCCCTTAAGTTAAAGGAAATAAGTTATATACATGCGGAAGGTTATCCGGCCGCGGAGATGAAACATGGCCCTATAGCCCTTATTGATGATCAAATGCCCGTATTCGTAATTGCAACCAAAAAAGGACATTATGAGAAAGTGGTGAGCAATGTACAAGAGATAAAATCCAGAAAGGGAAAAATAATTGCAGTGGTGACCGAAGGGGACAAAAGCGTAAAGGCTTTGGCCGATCATGTGATAGAAGTGCCGGAAACCTTGGAAAGCCTAACCCCATTGTTGACTACAATACCTTTACAGTTACTTTCCTATCATATAGCCGTCATGAGAGGGTGTAATGTAGATCAGCCAAGGAACTTGGCAAAATCGGTTACCGTGGAGTAAAAAGTACTAATTTTCTTAAAAAGTTAAAGCCGTGGATATGTCCACGGCTTTTTGTATTTTTAAGAATAACCCACTTTTTTTGGGCCTTTTTTGCTAAAATAATATTATGCATGCATAATTTTTTTCATTTTATTATTGTTGAAATAAAAAAAAATGTAACTTGTCCGACAAACTAATTTAACTCAAAATTAACATGAGAACACTATTATCATTATGCTTTCTAATGTTTGGAATGACTGCATTTTCCCAGACGGTTGTCACGGGAAAAGTAGTAGATCAGAATGAAGAACCTGTTCCAGGTGCCAATGTCGTTATCGTTGGAAAAGCCGTAGGGACCGTGACGGATTTTGATGGTAACTTTACATTGGAAACAGCAGAAACTCCCCCTTTCCAATTACGAATTACCAGTATTGGGTTTACAGCGGCCACGGCAGATGTTACCGCTAACAACCAAACATTATCCATAACCATTTCTGAAGCACAGACGCTTTTGGATGAAATAGTGATTTCTGCGTCAAGGACACCGGAACGTATTTTTGAATCGCCGGTATCCGTGGAACGTTTTGGACTTAGGGAAATTAAGAATACGTCTTCCCCATCCTTTTACGCCGGATTGGAAAATTTAAAGGGTGTAGATATCAATACGAATAGTTTAACCTTTCAGTCCATTAATACTAGAGGCTTTGCAGATTTTGCCAATACTCGTTTCCTACAATTAGTAGATGGTATGGATAACTCCGCTCCGGGACTAAACTTCGTCTTAGGGAACCTGGTAGGAATGTCCGAGTTGGATGTACAAAGCGTAGAAATATTACCGGGTGCGTCTTCTGCTCTTTATGGCGCAGGTGCCTTCAACGGGATTCTGTTTATGCGAAGTAAAAGCCCATTTGATTTTCAAGGCATCAGCGCCTATGGAAAAACGGGTCTTACCTCGCAAGATTCGGCCGGGGACAATAATTTTTACGATATAGGGGTTCGCGTGGCCCATGCCTTCAGTGATAAATTTGCAGTAAAGGCAAATCTATCTATTCTTAAAGGTGAGGATTGGCATGCGACAAACGAAATAGATTTAGCCAACCCAGGGGCAACACGTGATGACCCCAACTATGATGGTCTAAATATCTATGGTGATGAAGTATCCACCCTTTTGAATTTTGATTCTGCGGCCGGTTTTCCAACCGGTACCATCGGTTCGGCAGAAGTTTCAAGAACAGGATATGCGGAGCAAGACCTTACCACCTATGATGCGGAAAGTGTGAAGACCGATTTTTCTGTAAACTACAGGCCTTTTGCAGATGATTTTGAAATTATTTATAATGGAAGAATAGGTAGGGGTAACACCATTTACCAAGGTGCCAATAGATATTATATAAACAATTTCACCTTTCAACAACATAAATTAGAAATTAAAAATGACAATTTCTTTTTAAGAGGCTATATTACTTCGGAGAATGCGGGAAATTCCTACGATACCCGATTTACCGGGATTAATATCAATAGTGCATGGAAATCCAATACGCAATGGTTTACGGAGTATGCAGGTACTTATATCCCAACTTTCCTAGGGGCCTTCCAAGGCGGTTTGTCCAGAGAGGAAGCCTCTACACAAGCGCATGCGGCGGCAAGAGTGGCGGCAGATACCGGAAGGTTGGTTCCAGGAACCCCCGAGTTCCAAGCAGTGTTCAATAGGGTAACGGCCGATGGTGATTTAACAACGGGCTCAAGATTTATCGACAATACAAAATTACGCCATATAGACGCCAATTATAATTTTAGTTACCTCACCAAAGAGATTGCGGATATCCAGATTGGGGGATCTTTTAGAGAGTACGATTTAAGATCTGACGGGACTATTTTCACGGATTTCGATGGTCCCATTACCTATAATGAGTTCGGAGCGTATCTTCAGGTGCAAAAGAAATTATTGGATGATCGTTTAAAATTTACAGGATCTATCCGGTATGACAAAAACGAATTCTTCGATGGTTTTTATTCACCTAGGGTTTCTTTCGGTTATACCGCGGGACAGAACAGGAATCACAATTTTAGAATATCCGCACAACAAGGATTTCGTAATCCAACTACCCAAGACTTGTTCATTGGACTGAATGTGGGAAATGCCATTTTAGTAGGCTCGGCACCCAGTAACTTGGATAGGGATGTTAGAAACTTTGATATAAGCGCGGACGGCCAAAACCTTACGGGGCGGTCAACCGCAACGATTGTTGGAAGGGCCGCTTACGAGAATGCTTTTTCTTTGAGTTCAGTGCAGGAGGGTAACCCCACCGCAGTTACTACAGGTTTGGTACAACCAGAAGAGATTACGGTTTTTGAAGCTGGTTATCGGGCACAAATTGGAAAGGTAACCATAGATTTAAGCGGATATTATAATGATTATGAAAACTTTATTTCTACGGCAAGGGTAGTTGTTCCGTTGTATGGGGATTCTGGATTCACCGAGATAGGTTCAAATGGAGTGCCACTTGCTGCTTCGGCTCTTGGAAATGGAGATTTTGAGGTTTATCAAACCTATACAAATTCTACCGTAGGTATTAATTCTTATGGTGGTACCTTGGGCGTGGACGTAAAAGTTTTAGGGAATTTTGATTTGGGTGCCAATTATACCTACGCGGAATTGGATTTTAATCAAGCCGCAAATCCAGATTTTAGACCTCTTTTTAACACACCACAACATAAAGTAAAAGCTTCTTTTGGGAATACGGCTTTATTTGAGAATTTTGGGTTTAACATTAACTACAGATGGAGCGACACCTATTTTTGGCAATCGGCCTTTGCGGATGGTGATGTACCTTCGTTCAGTGTATTGGACTTGCAATTCAATTATGCCGTTCCAAGTATTAAATCGGTATTCAAGATAGGCGGATCAAACATCTTGAACGAGGAATATTTTACTGCGGTAGGTACCGGACTCATAGGCTCGCAGTATTATGCTTCTTGGACGATAAATCCTTAATAATCAGCTAAATTATCATCATAAAGGCTCCGTAATTCTGGAGCCTTTTTTTTATGTCAAAAAAAGGGAAAAGAAGTTTCTATTTAAAAAGGGAATACCATATCTTTGCAGCCGGAAAAACGAACTCTAAATATCATCGGGAGTGCGTTTTAAAAATGATATAATCTTTAAAACATATAAGCGTAATGGCTAAAGTTACAGGTAAAGTTTCTCAAATTATCGGACCGGTTATCGATGTTGAATTTCAATCCGGTACAGATCTACCTAAAATCTATGACTCTTTGGAAATCACCAAAGCTGATGGTACTATATTGGTTTTGGAAGTACAATCGCACGTAGGTGAGAATACCGTTAGAACCATTTCCATGGATTCTACCGATGGAATGAGCAGGGGTGTAGAAGCGGTCGCGACGGGAAGTGCTATACAAATGCCTATTGGAGACGACGTTTACGGTCGTTTGTTCAATGTAATCGGTGATGCTATCGATGGTCTGGGAGATTTACCTAAAGCTGGAAAAGAAGGATTACCTATACATAGGGAAGCACCTAAGTTTGAGGATTTATCCACTTCTACGGAGGTACTGTATACGGGAATCAAGGTAATTGATCTGATTGAGCCTTATGCAAAAGGAGGGAAAATTGGATTATTCGGCGGTGCCGGTGTTGGTAAAACCGTATTGATTCAGGAATTGATCAACAATATTGCAAAAGGACACGGTGGACTTTCTGTTTTCGCCGGTGTTGGGGAACGTACCCGGGAAGGGAACGATTTACTGCGCGAGATGTTGGAATCCGGTATTATTAAATATGGTGATGACTTCTTGCATTCCATGGAAGAAGGTGGATGGGATTTGTCCAAAGTGGATAAGAAAGCAATGAAGGAATCCAAAGCGACCTTCGTATTTGGACAAATGAACGAACCTCCCGGAGCGCGTGCCCGAGTTGCACTTTCGGGATTGACCATTGCCGAGTATTTCCGTGATGGAGCAGGAGATGGTCAGGGTAAGGATGTACTGTTCTTTGTGGATAATATATTCCGTTTTACACAAGCAGGATCTGAGGTATCGGCTTTATTGGGCCGTATGCCATCCGCGGTGGGTTATCAGCCCACACTGGCCACTGAAATGGGTACCATGCAAGAACGTATTACTTCTACCAAAAGAGGTTCCATTACATCGGTACAGGCGGTTTACGTACCTGCGGATGATTTAACGGATCCGGCCCCCGCAACAACTTTCGCCCACTTGGATGCCACTACCGTATTGTCCCGTAAAATTGCGGAATTAGGTATTTATCCTGCTGTGGACCCATTGGATTCCACATCTAGGATTCTGACCGCGGATATTTTAGGGAATGATCATTATGATTGTGCACAACGTGTGAAAGAGTTATTGCAACGTTATAAAGAATTACAGGATATCATTGCCATCTTGGGTATGGAGGAATTATCCGAGGAAGATAAATTGGCCGTAGGCCGTGCTAGACGTGTACAACGTTTCTTGTCCCAACCGTTCCATGTAGCCGAGCAGTTTACTGGACTAAAAGGTGTATTGGTAGATATTAAGGATACCATTAAAGGCTTCAATATGATTATGGATGGTGAGCTAGATCACTTACCGGAATCTGCCTTTAACCTTAAAGGAACCATTGAAGAGGCTATCGAAGCCGGAGAGAAAATGTTGGCTGAAGCATAACCAAGCAAAGCTTGGCAAATACCAATATACAAAACCCAAATTCCAATTTGGATGAAAATCTTTGGAGTTTAGTCTTGAAATTTGAATTTTTAAAAATATGTATTTAGAAATCGTATCACCCGAAGCCACATTGTTTGCAGGAGAAGTTGTATCTGTAACCGTACCAGGGATAAACGGGGAATTTCAAATGTTATCCAATCACGCACCTATAGTTTCCCTATTGCAAGAAGGTGATGTAAAGATCGATGGGGATATTTCTTTGGATGAAGCGTATGAAAATAAATTTTCTAAAGATACCAAGGGAAAAACTGTTTTGACCATTAGTAGTGGTACTATAGAGATGAAAGAAAACAAAGTGATTGTCTTAGCAGATTAGTCTGCTATTTGCTTACAATAGTTTAAAAGCCATTCGTTTAACGAATGGCTTTTTTTATTCCCAAATAAGCAAATGCCAGTCTTGACCTAGGGAATGGTATTTTTTTAAATCGTAAAAACCTACTGCATAATGTGCATTGAGCGAACGAACGTTCAAAGCATCCACCTCGGTAATGATACTATCGAATTCTGGCTGAATAGTTTTTTTCATAGCCTGGTACAACCTTCCGAAGACACCCTGTTTTCTATAGGACTTGTCAATACAGACTTGCCCCATGACCATGAACTTTTTCTCCTTCGGTAGTACTTTATTGATCTCTTTGAACATAGGTTGTAAGACAGGGATTTCATCGGCAAAGCCAGGGTGCATACATAACGTATATCCTACGACCTTGTCTTTGTCTTTTGCTATGATATGAGGACATACATTGTTCATGCGTTGTAATAGTTCCATGGTATGGGAAACGGTGACAAAACCCTCTGTTTTTCTTTCCTCCTTTGACAGCTTATCGGGGAGATTTTGTTTTTGAAGTGCAAGGATACCTTTTAATTCTTCCCGTGAATTCACGGTACCCACAAACAGTTCCATTTATGTTGGTTTTATTTTTTTTCTACTGTATTATAATCTTCCTTACAGTATCCCCATAAGGCGTTTCCAGTAGTACCGCATATACACCCGATGGAAGCCCTGACAAATCAAAGGGAATGCTATAGGTAGTTTCTCCCCGTGCTTTTTCCGACGCCCTTAAGGCATTGCTGGTAAGGTTAAATACCTTTATGCTGATATTGCCCCTTTCCGTAAGGTTTACATCCGCAGTAAACCTTCCTGTGGTGGGGTTGGGATAGACAATGAACTCCTCTATCAGCTTACTACCGTTTTCTGTATTTCCATCAGCAACGGTACCGTCTTCTGCCAAAACCAATACCTTTTTTTGCTGCATGGCGATACAATCTCCCTTGGTGGTTCTTATACCGACTTCGTATTCACCGGGTTCGGAGAAAACCAGTTCCAGCTCATCGGAATCCTGATTCAATACGGTAGCCTCATCCGGGATGATCCATTCCAAGGTATCGGGAAGCGGGAAACTAATATCTACTGCTATTAAAGCTTCACCAACGAATACTTGGCTGGATACGGCAAACTCGGCATTGATTTCGTCCGTGCTTACAGCTACAAAAATACTTCCCATTGCCGTACAGCCAGATTCGGTGCTTACGGTTACCGTGTAATTACCCGTTTGAGCAATGTTTATGCTTGGTTCCGAACTTGAAAAACCGTTATCTGAGGTCCATTCGTATATCGCAGTGGTATCTTCAACAGTGGCATCCAGGACTAGCTCTTGGTCTAAACAAAGCACGCGATCTTCGCCAAGGTCAACTTCCAAGGGGAGTGGGTCCTCTATCACATAGGTGCGCACAAGGGGACCGTCCCCAAACCCGGTAATGGTGACCGTATAACTACCTGCGCCGAGGCCATCAATAAAATTGGTGGTTGCTCCCGTATTCCAACTATAGGTAAAGGAACCATTACCTTGGTTTACGATTATCTCAATGCTACCGTTGCTATCTCCTGTGCAGCTTGGTGATGTAATGGTTTCCTCAACAATATCGGGCTCGGTAACCGTAAAAATTTCGGTCAATGGACATCCGTTAGCATCGGTAACATCTACTTGATATTCGCCTGCTAGCAGATTGGAAATGTCCAAGGTATTCCCAAGGTTTTGATTGTCCGATACCCTGGTCCAAACAATATTGTAGGGAGGTAATCCTCCGTCAATAACAATGGAAATACGTCCATCGTTGGTTTGGTAGCCACTTCCATTGGTTATATTGGCACTGGTAATTTCAAGTACGTCATGAACGTTATTAATAACAATGTTTAAGTCTGC
>JBCBZE010000169.1:0-7543 GCA_039815505.1 Bacteroidota bacterium
AGCGTATATTAACCCCATTGGTATCGGCAGTTCCCTCATTGGGGACTTAATCCGTACCCAGGAAGGTTATGTAGCGTATGGGATAAGTTTTAACACGAACACGGCCGCCCCTCAACTTACAGGGTATAAACCTGCACTTATTTTCTTCGACACCAGTTTCAACATAACTTCCGAACAGATTTATGAAGACTCCGAACTTACTAGTATACCTGGCGATTTAAATATGCTCAATGGAGCATATCACCTTGTGCAACTTACCAACGGAAATATTGTCCTCTATGGTAATGCCGAAATGATGGTAACCGATAGCGATGGCACTAAAATTACATCTCATTTTTTTAATGACACGGAAAGCATACAAGGGTTAATCGCCCTAGAGGATTCCTTTGTCATATCAACAGGAGGTTATTTACGGAAATTTGATGCCAACGGAAATCAAACAAAAGAATTAAAATATAAAGGTGATTTTGTTCCCGAAATTCTAGAAATGGGCGACCAACTTTTCTTTGTAGCCGGATTTAGAACAACGGACATCACCGAGAAAGGTGAACTCTCCGTCGTGAAAATCTTTTACGGGGCAACGGACAAGAACCTAAATCTTATCAATCTAAATTGATATATATGTGCCAGAAAAAAGCAGGGGCCCCGGGCCCCTCTTTTTATTTTTAAAACTACTGGAAAAAGTATAGCTTAGGGGCAACAAAGTAAGTGCATGAACCTCAGCAAAAAAATCGGGCTGTTTCTTGGCCCCGTATTGTTCCTAATTCTTGTCAATTTACCTTTTGATCTGGTCTCGGAAAAAGGAGATGCTGTTATAGCGGTGGCCGTATGGATGGTCATTTGGTGGATTACCGAAGCTGTGTCCATATCCGTGGCCGCCTTGCTCCCATTGATTCTTTTCCCTTTATTAAAAGTGATGCCTATTGGTGACGTGGGGGCCAATTATGGCAGTCCAATTGTATTTTTGTTCTTTGGTGGTTTTGTTATGGCATTGGCATTGGAAAAAGTTAATTTACACAAGCGCATTGCCCTAAACATCATAAAAATCACCGGCACTACACCCAATAAAGTAGTATTGGGATTCATGATCGCAACGGCCTCCCTAAGTATGTGGATCAGTAATACCGCCAGTACGGTAGTGATGTTGCCCATTGCCATGTCCGTTATTGGGTTATTGATCAACGATGCTGACGGATTCACCAAAAACGACCAGAATTTTGCGCTCAGTGTAATGTTGGGCATCGCATTTTCAGCCAATGCCGGTGGAATAGCCACTGTAATAGGAACACCACCAAATTCGGTCTTGATAGGACTATTGGAAAATGAATACCAAATAGAGATTTCCTTTCTGAAATGGATGGTCATAGGGCTTCCCTTTTCTGCGACCATGATCGCCATAATCTACCTGGTACTCATAAAATGGATGTTTCCCAACAAGGAATTAAAATTCAATGCCTCAAAACAAGTAATTTACGATGAACTTGAAAAATTAGGGCCCACCTCTGGCAAGGAAAAGATGGTGCTCCTAATTTTCGGGGTAACCGTGCTTCTTTGGATTTTTAGAACCTTGATCAACGAATTGTTCCCCACCTTGGGTTTATCGGACACGGTTATCAGCATCTTAGCGGCCCTATTGCTTTTTGCAGTTCCCTATAATTTAAAGAAAGGTGATTTCATCATTGGATGGGGAGATACCAAGAACTTGGCCTGGGGTATCCTTATTTTGTTCGGAGGTGGATTGGCTTTGGCCAAGGGAATGTCTGTCAGTGGTATTGTAGACATGGTAGCTACGGCCATCGCTACAAGCGATATCAGTATTATTGTTACCGCTTCCCTGCTTATTCTCTTAATGCTATTTATGACAGAACTTATGAGTAATGTGGCTTTGGTCGCCGTTTTGGCACCGGTGGTAGCGGGTATTGCCATTGGTCTGGACATCCCAATACTTTATTTGTTGATTCCGGTGACCATTGCGAGCAGTTGTGCATTTATGCTTCCGATGGCCACTCCTCCCAACGCTATTGTATTTGCCAGTGGTTATATTAAAGTACACCAGATGGCGAGGTCGGGAATTATTCTTAATCTTATCGCAGTGGGCTTACTTATTCTCATGTTTCAATTTATAATTCCCTTAGTATTCTAAAATAGAAAACCCCTATTAAATAGGGGTTTTTTTAATCTATTCCGTGCAAAGCAATCTGCTAAAGACTAATAGAATTATAGGCATCAAAGTTTTTAGGCAAGTATTTCTGAGCATCAAAACCCAAATCTATACATTCCTGCTCTTCAATGTATTCTATAGTGTTTATATCCAAACTACGTTTGTAAGGGTCAAAGTCCGCGGATAAGTAATGTGAAGTGTCAAAACCTAAATCTATAATTTCTTCCTCTTCTATAAAAACTATACCTTCCACTCCCTCCGGGTCGCTAAAGGCATTGAAATCCTCAGGAAGATAATCCCCTACCGAGAAACCCAGTTCAATACATTCATCCTCTATATATGGAATAGCTTCGAAATCAAAAAAGAATTCATACGGATTAAATCCTTCAGGAAGATAAGTGGCCGTGTCAAAACCTAGATCTATAATTTCTTCCTCTTCTATATATTCTATAGTATTGATATCAAAATCCTCTATATCATTTGCTATTTCAAATGCAAAAATGCTATTGTAGGCAACCAGCCCAATGATAGCTGTTAAAGTCAATTGTTTTTTGTTCATAACCTATTATAGTTAAATTTTAAGCAAAGATAAAACTGGGTTTTCGTCTTATTATTGTATTTAATTTTTCCTTAACGAACGGGTGCTGCGGTAGCAAAAAATCATTTTCTCAGGTCCATGTCAAAAAGTTTGGGAACTTACTACCCCAATAGCAGAAACCTTACATAAAACACATGTTTTGGAATCATTTGTTACATAAAAAAAATGGGGGGTGTCCATGTTATTTTTTTGTTAAAGACATCTGCTGTTAAACAGGTAATATCAAAACCCATAAACCAACAAAACCTCTGCCGAGAACAGAGGTTTTGTTTTGACTAATTCAAAAAAATAAAATGGAACTATCTTATTAAATATGTATCCTTACATATGGATCAAAATTCTCGGGTAGATAATCCTCTGTCTCAAAACCCAAATCAATGGTTTCTTCTTCCTCTATATACATGATTTCATTTAAATCAATAGGATTGTCATAAGCGTTAAAACCTTGGGGCAGGTAATCATCCACATTGAAGTCAAATTCTATAACTTCCTCTTCCTCTATATATTCTACGGTACTAAGGTCAAAATAAACCTGGTAGGGATCAAATCCTTCCGGTAGGTAATCTGCGGATGCGAAGCCCAGATCGATTATTTCCTCCTCCTCTATAAAACGGATATCGTCAACATTGGTTTCCGAGGCATAGGGGTCAAAACCTATAGGCAGATAATCATTTATATTAAATCCCAGCTCAATTTCCTCTTCTTCCTCCATAAATGGGATGGCTTCCAAAGTCACATATTCCTTATAAGCATCAAAACCCCGGGGAAGGTAATCTGCTACATTAAAACCAAGTTCTATAATGGGCTCCTCTTCTATATAGATCAACTCGTTGAGGTTGAATTCTTCGGGAATAGAGTTTACTTCCGCTTTTACGGAAATAAGTTTGTTATCCGTAGTACACTTATCCTGTTCCAAAGGTAATACATGGGCAACCAGTTCATTACTTAGCTGTAACTCTGCCTTAGTGGTATCGCAGTCTAAAGGCTCCTGCTTTTCTTCCGGTGTGGAGGTACTTCCTAAAAATACCAGACCACAGATTAATAATAACTTGTTCATTTTTTGATTGATTTATGATTGATGAATCGATTTTGTTAAACCGTTTGTATATAAGACTATTCAAAAAATGAATTGTTACAATGTTTTATTTTGTTTAACGTCAAAATTGCAGGTATCGAATAAATATATATTTTCTGAAATAATTTTTAATAATTTGAAAATCAGGTAACTACATATATTTTTTTGATATAGAACCACTTTTTGACTTATGATTTTATTAACAGAACTTTCGATTATTTTTTCGGTTCTTTGAAAAATTCTAAAGCCAAAACTGACTCTAAATGATTAAAAATTTACTCCCTAAAATGCTTTTGGTGTTCTTTATGGTGGGGTTTAGTTCCACGACCAAAGCGCAAATTTTTAAAAAGAAAAATAAAAAATCCGAACAGGTGAACGGAAAACCCCAACCGAAAAAGGGGGGGATTCAACCTTATGATAAAGTTATTACCAAAGATGCCGAAACCGATAAAGGTCTATTCAACGTCCATGTGGTAAAGGATAAACACTTTTATGAAATTCCCGATTCGCTGTTTAATAGGGAAATGTTAATGGTAAGTCGCATCTCCAAAACTGCATCGGGAGTTGGCTTTGGAGGGGGTAAAATAAATACCCAGGTATTGCGGTGGGAAAAAAAACCAAAAAAAGTTTTACTACGGGTGGTCTCCCATAATGTGGTGGCCGCAGATTCCCTACCGGTACATGAAGCGGTGGTAAATTCGAATTTTGAACCCGTTTTATATGCCTTTGATATTAAGGCGTTTAAAAAAGATTCTCTGAATCCGACAACGGTAATCGCCATAGATGAGCTTTTTACCAAGGATGTGAAAGCACTTGGAATACCAGAATTTCGTAGAAAAAGGTATAAGGTCACCCGATTGGATGAGAAAAGAAGTTATATCGAAAGCTTAAAAAGCTATCCGTTAAATCTAGAGGCCCGTCATGTTAAAACATATCTGGCCAATAATCCACCTTCAAACGGAAGTTTAGGTTCTATTTCCTTGGAGATAAATAATTCTATGATATTATTGCCAAACAATCCGATGAAGCGCC
Organism: Bacteroidota bacterium; assembly: GCA_039815505.1. Taxonomy (GTDB): domain Bacteria; phylum Bacteroidota; class Bacteroidia; order Flavobacteriales; family Flavobacteriaceae; genus CANLWN01. The sequence goes on from JBCBZE010000169.1 coordinate 4,867, forward strand.
GTTATTTTGATGAACGGGTAGGATGGTTCGCCAGAGGTCAAGTAGATTATGGATTGGATGCCCAAGAAAGTAAAACGATCCGATTTTTAGATCGTTGGCGTTTGGAAGTCAAGGAAGAGGATATCGCGAAATACAAAAAGGGTGAATTGGTAGAACCTAAAAAGCCTATTATCTATTATGTGGACAGGGCCACTCCAAAAAAATGGATACCTTTTATAAAACAAGGTATCGAGGATTGGCAAGTTGCTTTTGAGGCCGCTGGATTTAAAAATGCCATCTTGGCAAAGGACCCTCCGTCCGCCGAAGAAGATCCGGATTGGTCGCCGGAAGATGTGCGTTACTCTGTAGTCCGTTATTTGGCTTCGCCCATTCCGAATGCCAATGGGCCCCACGTAAGCGATCCCAGAACCGGGGAAATTTTGGAATCGGATATTAATTGGTACCACAATGTAATGACGCTTTTACGAAATTGGTTCTTTGTACAAACTGCAGCTATTAACCCAGATGCGCAAAGTTTGGAATTCAAGGATGATGTCATGGGACGTTTAATACGATTTGTATCCGCGCACGAAGTAGGGCATACGTTGGGGTTACCACATAATATGGGAAGTAGCGTTGCTTATCCCGTAGATTCCTTACGTTCCGCCAGCTTTACACAAAAATATGGCACGGCACCGTCCATAATGGATTACGCCCGCTTTAATTATGTAGCGCAACCAGGAGATGATGGCGTTGCATTAATGCCCAATATTGGAATTTACGACAAACATTCCATAAGATGGGGTTATAAGCCTATTATGGATACCACGGCAGAGGAAGAAAAACCCACACTTGATCGCTGGATATTGGAACATGCCGGAGATCCACTTTACCGTTTTGGTCACCAACAAGTGGGAGATGTAGTGGATCCAAGTTCGCAGACCGAAGATTTAGGAGATGACGCTATCAAGGCCAGCAATTATGGTATAGAAAATTTAAAGCGTATTGTACCTAACCTTATTAAATGGACCGCCGAGGATGGGAAGAACTACGATGACTTAGAAAAAATCTATGGTCAGGTACTGGCACAATATCGTCGTTACATGGGGCACGTATCCAACAATATTGGTGGTGTATATGAGCATTTTAAAACCTATGATCAAGAAGGGTCGGTTTACACCCATGTAGATAGGAACCACCAAGAAAATTGTATGCAATTTGTACAACAACAGTTATTTAAAACGCCAAAATGGTTACTGGATCAGGAAATATTCGGCAGAACGGAATATTCCGGATCGGTGGAAAGGATTCGTGCCATTCAGGTAAATACATTGGACAACATATTAAGTCTAGGTAAAATGGCACGTATTATCGAGAATGAAACTGCTAATGGGGATAAGGCATATAAATTAACGGATATGGTGCGAGATCTTCGAAAAGGTATTTGGTCAGAATTGCGAAATGGAAGTAAAATAGATACGTATCGAAGAAACCTTCAAAAAGCACATATTGATCGATTGGCCTATTTAATGACCGCTGAAAATCAAAAGAAAAAACCTGCCTTTGGGGGATATCAAAAATCAACGGTGGTCAACACCAGCCAATCGGATGTAAGATCTATTGCAAGGGCGGAATTGAATATCTTGAAAACCCGTATCAGAAATGCTATTCCCAGAACGGCGGATAGCATGAGTACATACCACCTACAGGATGCCCTGGAACGCATTAAGCTTATCTTGAATCCAAAATAGCAGTTTCCCAAAACCTATAAAAGGTACTGTATATCGATGTCCACAGTACCTTTTTTATTCCAATATTCCCTTTTTTAAAATTCAACACCACATTTTTATATCATTTGACCTCAGAAAAATCCGGTTTTGCAACAATTATATAACAGAGCGTTATATGCTGTAGTATCTTAGGGTAAGAATCAAAAAACCCAGCACCATGTCTTACAAAGTAAAGAGTATTGTTTATTTCGCCTGTTTCGTTGCCGCGGCAATAGCTTATTACACTTCGGAACAAGAAATTACAAAAACGAATACTATGGAATTGGCCGAAGCCGATGCAACGATGGCCAAAGTTAAAAGCATGGGCGATATCGAATAATACTGAACAACCTACTATAGCATTTTCCAAGCGCAGATAAATCTGCGCTTTTTTTTGTTAAAAACTTCACAAAGTATACCCCTGGTTTAAACCATAGCGGGTTTAAAAAGTCCTATGTACAAAATCCATAAAATTTAAACACATGAAAAAAGTATTTGTTACACTTATGCTATTGGCAGGGTTTACCGCTATAGCGCAAAAAGGAGAAAGTAGAGCGCACCACAGGGATGCTATCAAAGACTTAACGCCCCAACAGATAGCTACCTTAAAGACCAAAAAGATGACCTTGGCCTTGGAGCTAACAGAACAGCAACAAGAAGAGATTCAAAAAATAAATTTAGAAAATGCTGCATTACGAAAGGCCAAAATGGAAGAACGTACTGCAAAAAAAGAGGAAGGCGAATCCAAAAAACCCACTACGGAAGAGCGTTATACAATGCTCAACGAGCGATTGGACCGTCAGATCGCGGTACAAGATCAAATGAAGCAAATTTTGACAGAAGAACAATTTGATCAGTGGAAAAAGATGCAACACCGAAAGGGAAAACATCACAGGCAACACAAGAAACATAGTAGGAAGTAACGTAAT
>JBCBZE010000299.1:0-4429 GCA_039815505.1 Bacteroidota bacterium
GGCGAAATATCACCGACCAATGAAGCTGAAGGGTATAAATTAAATCTTGGAATTCTATTTGGTCCTGCAATATCTTTTTGGGTACTGAAAGTTCCTAATGGAACCATTTCGTTTTGATTGTTCCTTACTTTTATTCTTGAGATGTCATCTGGGGTTAATCTGTTTGGTGCGTCGGCTTGCGCAGTGACTTGATAGGTTCTTCCCAAGTAGTTGAATTCATTTACAAACGCAGAACCTAGATATACTTCTAGCGATTGAAAAACATCGGCAACGTCAATCCCCAATTGCTCTGCTTTAACGCGGTCTATATCCAGATATAATTGAGGGGTTTGATTATTAAAGAAGGTAAAAACGCTGCTTAAAGCGGGATCTTGGTTGGCCGCACTAGCTAGTGCATAGGTGGCATTGATCAATTCATCCGTACCTAAATTAGCTCTATCCTGGACCATCATTCTAAAACCACCCGCATTACCAATACCACGAACGGATGGTGGTGGAATTACGACTACAAAGGCATCGTCTACCTGGGCCATTTTCCCCCGAAGTGTGGCCAACAGGTCATTGTATTTTATTCCCTTTTCCGTTCTAACATCAAAATCTTCCAGCGTTACGAATATTGCAGCTGCATTGGATGAGTTTGTGAAAGAAGCTCCGTCAAAACCAGTAAAAGAAACAGTATTTTCAACACCATCTACTTCCAATAAAGTGTCGATTGCATCTTGAACCACCTTATCCGTTCTAGATAATGAAGATCCTGGAGGTAATTGAATGGCGGTAATAAAGTATTGTTGGTCCATCGCTGGGACAAAGCCCGTTGCAACCCGGTTAAATTCGAATCCGGTAAAAGCGATGAGGCCTCCATAAACAAGCATTACCATAGCGCCTGTCCGTACTAACTTGCGAACGCTATTTCCGTATCTATTGGAAAGCTGATCCATAAATCGATTGAATCCATTACCGATAAATTGAAAGGGTCTTTGTATAAGTGGGGTCTTTTTATTTGGGCCATGTTCTTCGTGCCTCATGAATAAGGCGGCCATTGCAGGACTTAAGGTCATTGAAACAAATAATGAAATAACGGTCGATACCGCAATGGTGACTCCAAATTGTTTATAGAATTGCCCCGATATTCCATCCATAAATGTTGTGGGAAGGAAAACGGCAACAAGAACCAAACTTGCCGCGATCAGCGCACTGCTGACTTCGCTCATTGTTTTTCTGGCCGCATCTTTTGGTGAAAGGCCTTCTTTGAGATAGCGCTCCATATTTTCGACGACTACAATGGCATCGTCTACCACGATGCCGATAGCTAGTACCAATCCGAACAAGGTTAAGTTGTTCAATGAAAAACCAATCGCTTGCATTACAGCAAATGTTCCAATTAAGGATACCGGTATGGCCAAAATCGGGATGATCGCCGCTCGCCAAGATTGCAAAAACAGTAAGATGACAAAAACCACCAATATAATGGCTTCAAAGATTGTATGATACACTTCATCAACCGATTTCTGAACAAATTCAGTAGGGTTATAGGCAATTTTGTATTCTAGATCTTCGGGAAAGTCTTGGGAGAGTTCTATCATTTTTGTTTGAATTTCTTCGGCAGTTTCCAATGCATTTCCTCCCGGTTGTTGAAATATGGGCATGGCTATTGCCGGGTCTTTTCCCAAGTACCCCTTAGTAGCATAGTTTTGAGCACCTAATTCTACACGGCCAACATCTTTTAATTGAACTATACGGCCATTATCACTGGACTTTATAATTATATTTTCAAATTCTTCGGTGGTCACTAATTTTCCTTGCGTCTGTATGTTGATTTCGAAAGCTGATTGACTCCCGGAAGGCAGCGTATTCAATGTACCACTGGCTATTTGAACATTTTGACCCCTTAAGGCGGTCAAAACCTCTCCTGCGGTCATATCCAAATTCGCAATTCTATCGGGATCTAACCAGATACGCATGGCGTATTCGGCCGCGCCAAATAATTGGATATCTCCAATACCTTTAATACGGGCCAGTTCATCTTTCAATTGTAAGGTTGCATAGTTTCCAATATAGGTCTGGTCATAGGTTTTATTAGGAGAGTACATATTAACCACCAACAGAATATCGGGTGATATTTTCTTGGTGGTTATTCCCAATCGTCTTACCGACTCTGGAAGTCTTGGTTCAGCAATGGCTACTCGGTTTTGAACCTGAACTTGTGCTTTGTCAAGGTCCGTTCCCAATTCAAAGGCAACTTGTAATGTAACACGGCCATCGGCTGCAGATTGTGAGGTCATGTAAATCATATTCTCCACACCGTTGATTTCTTTTTCCAGTGGTGTCGCTACCGTTTCAGAAAGCGTTTGTGCATTTGCTCCAGGATAGGACGCTACCACTTCAATGGTTGGAGGTGCAACATCTGGAAATTGAGATACGGGCAATGATACGTATGCCAATCCTCCCACTATAAGTATTAGGATACTAAGTACTGCTGCGAAAATGGGTCTTTTGATAAAAATGTGACTGAATTTCATGATTTCTATTTTTTAATGTTGGACAAGCGTATCCCTTCCGCTCTCTTTTCATGTTTCCCAGGAAAGGATAGAGAGCGATAATTTAGGATACAATATTGTATTGAATTTGAATGCCTGCTTTGATACTTCGACTACTGCTCGGTATGCACTGCGGCTAAGGCATCTTTATATTGAGATACTGATTTTTCGGTTGGACTTACGGCAACTCCTGGTCTTATCTTCTGGATGTTGTTGGTGATGAGTTTATCTTTGGGAGTTAAACCATTTCTGATGATTCTAAGACCGTTTGTATGTAGTGGGCCAAGCTCTACGTTTTTTGTAGTTACTTTGTTATCCGCCCCCAAGACATATACAAATCGTACGGATTGGTTGGTTCCAATGATTTCATCCGGAATCATTATGGCTTCGTGTGCCGCGCTTCCCAATAATCTAGCTTTGCCAAACATTCCGGGTTCAATTAGACCATCCTTGTTTTCCAAAGTAGCACGCCCTTCAATGGTTCCGGTACTTCTGTCGATTTCGTTATCCACAAAATCCATTACGGCTTCATGTGTATATTCTTTTTCATCTTGAAGTTTTAAAAATATAGGGTTAGCCGTTGAACGAGATGAAGCTCTATCGCCATTTTGGGCTAAACGAGAATATTTTAAGTAATCTGCTTCGCTTCCCTTGAAGTAAAAATGAATAGGACTTGTAGCAACGATGGTTGTAAGCAATGTTGAATTTGATGAGCCACCGTCGATTAAATTTCCTTCATTGACCATGTCACGGCTAACACGTCCTGAAATAGGGGCTTTTACTTTGGTAAACTCTAGGTTTAATCTAGCATTATCTACTGAAGCCTGAGCCAATTGTAAGGAAGCTTTTGCCCCGGCCAAACCTTGTTTACGACTATCATACTCTTCTAAGGATACCGCTCCCGATTCTCTTAGGGATTCAACTCTATTAAAATTGTCTTGAGCTATGGTTAATCTGGCTTGCGCTTGCCCGTAGCTTGCCCGGGCCTGATTTAATGCAATCTTGAAAGGCCTTTGATCGATAGTAAAAAGAACATCTCCTTTTTGTACATCTTGTCCATCTTCAAAACTAACGCTTTGCACATAACCACTTACACGTGCCTTTACTTCTACGCGGTTACTGGCTTCAAATCTTCCCGTATATTCATCCCATTCCGTAATTTTTTCAAAAACGGGTGTCGATACTTCAACAGCTAAACCTTGAGGTTCATGCTGTGCTACTTCTTTTTCTTCGTTGTTAAATGCGGAAAAGGCTAAAAGAGCCATTACGCTTAGCATTAATGCAAAAATCAAAAAGACTTTTACACTAAGATTTCTGGTTTTTAAATTAATCGTTTTCATTGTACTGTATTTTAGATTTTGTATTTATTTAAATTTTATAGTACAAATGTATTGAGGGAAAGGTCCTTGCGGTTAACCAAAATCACAGTGGAAATGACCAAAATGTAATGTGACTCTTAAATACTCTGGAAATAATATGGTTGAATTTGTAAATTGATGTTTTTGTAAATTTTTGGTACTGCCCCGTTTAAATGGAGCATACGGTTTGTTTGGAGATTTTCGATTCAGATCGGTTCCTTTGCCTATTCGTAAAAAAGAAAACCCTTGGCCCTATTTAGGGCCAAGGGTTTCTTGACTGGACAATCAATTTTCGTTCAATAAAAAAATTGTTCCGACACAATTTTACCGTTTTTTACCTTATAAACAATGATTTCATCGAGAGGCCATTTATTACCGTCCTTTAGGATAGCGGTCATTTTATAGGGTATGGCTATGTAGTCTTTGGCCACTATGGCATCACCTACCTCCAGTCCTTCTGCACCGACCAAGTTCTCCTGCATTGCCTTATCCTTTGCTTTAATAGCTTCTACACCTCTTACATGTGCAAAATAC
>JBCBZE010000279.1:0-4741 GCA_039815505.1 Bacteroidota bacterium
ATTAAAATTGATACACATTCTTATGAACATATTGCATATCCGGATACCGATATTGAAATTCCGGACTCGTTAAAAAACGAGTTTATCAAAAAATTCTTTGTCCCCTGGGAATCGAGCCCAAATACCTTACTTTCATCTTTGGATGTATTTGCTGGAAAAGAACTGTCTTATCTGGACAAATACCTACAAGATGACGAATGGTACGGCGAGAATAAAAAACCCCACAAAAAGTGGCAAAGAGAGGAAGTGGTATCTAATGCAGATTTTATGAGCTTCCCTAACTTTCAAAGAAGGGGAATCATCATTTCCCATACAAATTTAAGAAGAATCCCAACTAACCGACCTGGTTTTGACATATACACTAGGGCAGGTGAGGGGTACCCTTTTGATTACTTTCAAGAAACGGGGCTATGGGCCAATACGCCTGTGTTTATACTTCATACTTCAAGGGATAAGCAATGGTGTTATGTAATCAGTCCATATTATAAAGGCTGGGTGGCAATGCGCGATGTTGCCCTAGTAGATGAGGAATTTATGGAACAATGGTCCACAGTTGACTTTTGTCTTCCCTTGTCCGATTATCTTAATCTTCAAACCCCCGTGTCCAATTATGCGATCAATGCTAAAATAGGAATGGTATTACCATATGAGACAATTTCCAACGACCCCGATAAAATTCGGATATATTATGCCAATTCCGACGAGCATCAAATTGCCCAAATTTTAAAGGCCGAGGTAAACCGGGACAATGTCGCTTTTACCAATTTTTCTTTTAACGAAAGTACCCTTAAACAATTGGTTTCCAACTTGGTTGAAAGGCCGTATGGATGGGGTGGAAATTTGGAGAATAGGGATTGTTCAGCTTTGATTCGGGATTTATTGGGTACGTACAGAATTTGGTTGCCCAGGGACTCTAAGGACCAAATGGATGTTGGCCATAAATATGAATTTCCGGAAGCAGCTGAGGAGAAAGTAAAGTTGATCCGGCAAAAAGGAATACCTTTTTTGACCATTCTAAGAAAGAAAGGGCACAATATGTTATATGTGGGTGACGCGCCTAACGGGGAACCTTTGATTCTTCACGCCATTTGGGGATTAAAGACTTCTTATTCAAACAATCAACTTGCAGATTTCCTGACCACATATCCCATTGAGGGAATGCACAAAGATCTGGATGGGAATATAAAGGGCAGATATATCATCGGGGAGTCCGTAATAACTTCGGTACATATCGGTAGCGATAATAAGGTTACCGTCCCCCTTATCGATGAAATATATGCCATGACCAATATTCTTGACGACTAAAAACAGGCCTTGAAATAACTTAATGGTATTTTTAAAAAAGATACTTACCGCATATAAGCTGGTCTTTATAGGCAATGTACAGCTTGTATGATCTTATTTCCAAAATCAAATTAATAAACCATAAAATGACGTTAAAAAAAGTCATGTGGAACTTCAGTATACATTAAACAACCTACGAATCCGCTTTTTTTGAATAGCCCGAAGATTTTGTTCCATAATCCCTATATTTAAAAGCATAAACCAAGTAGCTTGTAGAACCCATTAATTATGGTATTGGGGGCGGCATGCTTTTATTTGGTCAGTGGAAGAAAAGAAATGGTACGGTTTAAAAAATATATCAAATCAAATGACTAAAACAAATTTACCTTTACCCTTAAAATTACTTTTGGCATCATTTTTCATCTCAAGTGTAACCGTCTTATCACAAGACTTCGAAGCTTTGCAATACCGTACCGTTGGCCCCGCCCGTGGGGGTCGTGTGACCACGGTTACCGGGGTAGCGATGCAACCCAATACTTTTTATTTGGGCGCTTCCGGTGGGGGCGTTTGGAAGTCCAAGGATTATGGAACTACCTGGAACAATGTTTCCGATGGTTTTTTTGATACCCCGTCAATAGGGGCGATACAGGTAGCCGAAAATGACCCGAACATCGTGTATGTGGGCACAGGTTCGGACGGACTCCGGAGTAACGTCATTAGTGGAAAGGGCATGTACAAATCCATTGATGCAGGTACCACCTGGGAACATATTGGACTCGAAAACGTGGGGCAAATAGGAGCTGTGGAAATTGACCCTGCCAATAGTAATATCGTTTGGGTAGCGGCCATCGGCAATGCCTTTAAAAGTAATCCGGAACGGGGTATATTTAGAACTACGGATGGAGGGGAAAACTGGGAAAAGGTGTTGTTTATTTCGGATAGCGTAGGCTTTTCGGATATTGAATTGCTACCGGGGAACCCCAATGTTATGTATGCAGCAGCCTGGAAGGCCGAACGTAAACCTTGGACCATTATATCTGGGGGAAGCCAAGCGGAAGGCGGCATCTACAAATCCGTCAACGGGGGAAAGGATTGGACCAAACTTGAAAACGGATTACCAAAAGACATTATTGGCAAGATAGATTTAGCGGTTTCCCCTGTTAATTCGAGCATTCTTTACGCCATTATCGAAGCTCCTGATGGAGAACAAGGACTTTATAAGTCGGTTGATCAAGGGAAGTCGTTTGCCCATGTTTCGGATGACAAACGCCTAGTGAACAGGCCATTTTATTATATCAATGTGGAACTGGACCCCACCAATCCCGATATTGTGTATTCCAATGCGAATCCATTGATCAAATCCGAAGACGGAGGAAAAACCTGGAAAGAAATTAAAGTCCCACACGGCGATAACCATGATATTTGGCTGAATCCGAACGATCCACAACTATTGATTCAGGCTAACGATGGCGGTGCCAATGTTAGTTTTAATGGAGGCGAAACCTGGTCCACACAGTTCAACCAGCCCACTGCGGAACTGTATCAAGTAGAAGTTGATGACCAATACCCGTATTGGCTGTATGCCGGTCAACAAGACAATTATACCACCATTGCCGTACCTAGTTTTCCGCCCAGTGCCGTGCAAAGTACAGGTATTTCTTGGGTTATTAATACAGGGGGTTGTGAAACAGGTCCCGCCGTACCAAAACCAGGCAATCCCAATATGGTGTATGCCAATTGTAAAGGGCGTTTTGGGGTATTCAATAAATTAACGGGAGTGGAAAAAAGCTACTATGTAGGAGCTTCCAATATGTATGGGCACAATCCAAAAGATTTAAAATATCGTTTTCAACGGGTCGCGCCCATACATGTCTCACCACACAATCCTGATGTGGTCTATCATGGATCACAATTCCTGCACAAAACCGATTCTGATGGGTTTTCATGGGAAACCATTTCTCCCGACCTGACGGCTTTTGAAGCGGACAAACAGGTAATTTCAGGAAGCCCGATTACACGTGATATTACCGGAGAGGAGTATTACAGTACATTATATTCCATTAGGGAGTCTCCCTTACGGGAAGGCCTTATATGGACGGGGTCCAATGATGGAGTGGTTTCCCTGACCAAAGACGGTGGTAAAACCTGGGAAAACGTAACTCCAAAGAAATTACCAAAAGGGGGCAGGGTAGAGTCCATCGCTGCCTCTCAACACGATTTAGCCACGGCATATATCGCCGTGGATAGGCATCTATTGGGCGATACCAAACCATATTTCTATAAAACCATGGATTACGGCGCTAGTTGGACCTTGCTAAGTACAATGACCAACGGAATCCCTGACGACCATACCGCTCGTGTCTTACGCGAAGACCCGGTAAAACAAGGTTTGTTGTACGCAGGTACGGAATACGGTATGTATGTTTCGTTCAATGATGGCACAAGTTGGCAGTCGTTTCAGCAAAATCTTCCCGTTACCCCCATTACCGACCTAAAAATCTTTAGGGGCGATTTGGTCTTAAGTACCATGGGGCGTGGCTTTTGGATTTTAGACAATATTACCAGCTTGCGTGATGAAGTCATGGCCAACCAAGGAAAAGTCCCCCACCTTTTTAAACCGGATACCACTGTCCGCTATCGGTATCCAAAGGTGCGTGCGAGTACTACTTTTCCCAAATATCCCAGAACGGCGGTTTATATTGATTACTATTTGCCCAAGTCGACCGAAGGTGTAAAACTGGAGATTTTAAATACCAACAAAGAGCCGTTGATGACTATACTAAGCGACAGTACACTATTGAAATCTTCAGTAGGTGAAGAGGAGGACATGAATTTAAGTACTACCTTTCGTTACGTCAATGAAAAATTAAAAACCGAGAAAGGTCTAAACCGGTTTGACTGGGACCTACATGAAAAGGGACCATGGCACAAAGAAGAAGAAAAACGCTACAAAAATGGACCTATGGTACCTCCTGGAAAGTATACCGCAAAACTTACGGTAGGTGACCAAAGTATGACACAAGATTTTGAAATCCTAATGGATCCAAGGGTAAGGGCGGAAGGTATGACCCAGCAGTTGTTTAAACAGCAGTACGGTATGCAGCAAAAGGTATTGGCCTTGCTGAGCGAAGCGCGTTTATTAGAGGATAGTTTGGAAAAAAAAATAAAAGCACTGGAGGCTAAAAAAGCCGACAAGGTCAATAGTGCTAGATTGGAGAATAGTAAAACGGCCTTAAAACAGTTGAAGAACGATGAAGGTGCCTATCCACAACAAATGCTAGTGGCACAAATAGCGTACCTCTACACTATGGTAAATGGTGCCGATCAGCCCATTGGCCAGGATGTTATGGAGCGTTATAACGAATTGACCGGTACTATGGCCGCGGTTAAAAAGAAACTTCGATAGATATAGTCCCATGTAAGGCGGTGGTTTATCTATAATTATATTGAAGTACAC
>JBCBZE010000190.1:0-6810 GCA_039815505.1 Bacteroidota bacterium
GTGGAGAATACCGGAGTCGAACCGGTGACCTCTTGCCTGCCAGGCAAGCGCTCTAGCCAGCTGAGCTAATCCCCCATTTGGCCGCCCCAAAGGAAATACTTTTTAATTAAGTATCAAAGTACAATTCCTGGAAATTACAATTTAGGGTCAATCCTTTTTAGCCACGCACAATACCAAAACGGGTGTCGGGGCAAAAAACTCAGATTTGGGAACGGTGTTCTTTTCCCAAAGATTTTTGAAAAACCCCCTCTTTCTCCTAAAAACACATAGTAAATCTGGTTGCTGGGACTGAAAATGCTCCAACACGCCTAAATAGGTGGTGGGATTCTCCGTTATGGCGAGCTGGGTGCTTATATCCATCAAAGACGTATCTACCTTTAAATCCTCATCGGAATAACCGGGTGTCTTTACCAACAATAGGTTTACGGTAGCGTTAAATTTATCCTGAATATAGATAAGTGGATTAAGGATTCTCTTTCTTCGCAATACCCCGGATTTAAATGCGGTCAATATTATTTTAAAAGGTGTAAAAATCGTTCCTTTAGGTACAATAAGCGTAGGTATATCCGTTCTTTTAACAATCCTCCCGGATGTGTTCCCCAAATAAAGTTCTTCTTTAATATCATTACTTCTCGGAGCTATAATGATCAAATCTATGCCAAGTTCCTTATCAATTTCTATAAGCCCATCAATAATATCCCCATTATACGTAGCGATTTTAATATCCACTTCTTTGGAATCTACCTTGGTAATAACCTCTTTTAACCGTTCCTTGCTGCTCTCTGCGGCTTTCTCCGCAATATTGGTCAGGCCTCCGGCCCTGCTCATAGCGCTAAAGACATCCATCACATAGACTTGAGAGGCAAATTGGGATGCGAAATCCACGGCGTATTGCAAGGTTTCATGTGCGTTAGGGGATGTACCAACAGGGACTAAAATATTTTTCATCGACTAGGAATTATGATTTATACTCTAAATTTACGATTAAATTGAAAACCAGTATCATGATCAGACATGCAAAGATATCGGAAATAAACGATATTCTTGATTTAACCAAAGCCTGCGCGGCATATATGATAGAAAAAGATATCTATCAATGGAACGAGCACTATCCGTCAAAGGAAGCTTTTGAAAAAGATATGAAAAGAAATGAGCTCTACGTGCTTGTTATCGATGGTAAAATCGAAGGGATAATTGTCATCTCAACCTTGATGGATGAAGAATATGTTCCTATAGAATGGTTGACCCCGAACACCAATAATATCTATATACATAGGCTGGCCATACATCCTAAATATCAAGGAAAAGGTTATGCACAAAAACTAATGGATTATGCGGAGGCATATGCCAAGGAAAATAAACTAACATCCGTACGTTTAGATACATTTAGCCAGAACAAAAGAAACCAAAAATTTTATGAAAGACGTGGGTATCAAAGATTAGGCGATATCTTCTTTCCCAAACAAAGTAAGCACCCTTTTCATTGTTATGAACTAGTATTGTAATCCCTGACCTTCGTTGAGAACCGTCGTTAATCTTAAAACTATCAATAATTTGGCTATTCCTGCAACGGTGGCAGGAATAGCGGAACCTTTATTATCCATTACCGATACAGCCATAGTAGGTAACATTCCCAAAGACGGTCTGGAATCCTTGGCGGCCGTGGGTATTGTGGGTTCTTTTTTATCCATGTTGATATGGATCTTGGGACAGACCCGTAGTTCCATATCGGCCATTATATCCCAGTATCTGGGCGCAGGCCGCTTGGAAGAGGTAAAAGCGTTGCCTGCCCAAGCGATATTTTTTAATATCCTTTTAAGCATCGTTGTCTTGCTCTCTACCATCTTTATTGTTGAAGATATTTTTAAGTTGTTGGAGGCTTCCGGCAAAATCCTGGCGTATTGTGTCTCCTATTATTCCATACGGGTTTGGGGCTTCCCCCTGACCCTTTTTACATTTGCCGTATTTGGTATATTCCGAGGGCTTCAAAATACGTTCTGGCCCATGCTTATAGCCATAGTGGGCGCCGTCCTCAATGTTGTTCTAGATATTATCCTGGTGTATGGCATTGATGGGTATTTGGATGCGATGTATCTTGAAGGTGCGGCTTGGGCCAGTTTAATAGCACAGGCCATTATGGCCATAATGGCCTTCATTTTGCTAGTTATGAAAACAGATATCAGTTTACGGTTGCGTTTTCCTTTACATCCAGAATTAGGGCGACTCGTAGTTATGAGCTTAAATCTCTTTGTACGGGCATTGGCATTAAATGCGGCCTTAGTCCTAGCGGTACGCGAGGCTACGGCATTAGGCGATAAGTACATTGGGGCGCATACCATTGCCATAAACCTATGGCTCTTTGCAGCTTTCTTTATAGATGGTTATGGTGCTGCGGGAAATATTATGGGAGGTAAGCTTTTAGGGGCAAAAGACTATAATGGATTATGGAAACTTTCCAAAAAAATAATCCAATACGGGCTTGTAGTAAGTCTTTTTTTAGTCATAGGAGGATTTTCCTTTTATCATTCTATCGGACGTATTTTCTCTAATGAAGCGGTTGTTTTGGAGACTTTCTATAGCATCTTTTTTATCCTGATCCTAGGATTGCCCATGAATACGATCGCCTTTGTTTTCGATGGGCTTTTCAAAGGACTTGGCGAAATGAAATACCTAAGGAATGTATTGCTTGCAGCAACCTTTTTGGGTTTTGTCCCTACCATTTATATGGGTAAATTTTTAGGTTGGGGATTTTATGCCATATGGATTGCCTTTCTAGTATGGATGACCATAAGGGGCGGGGCCTTGGTATGGAAATTTAGACGAAAGTTTCGCCCACTATTGCAAAAGGTTTAATTTTAAAGCGCATAGCGCATTAAAAACCTAAATCACAACTCATATATGGACACCACAAGGGAAAATGGAAGCTTGTATACAAAAATAGATAAGGGCATTGCCACGGTTGAATTTGGTCATCCCGCAAGTAATTCCTTTGTTGCCGAGCTGTTGAATAGATTGACCAAGGAGCTGCTTATACTTTCTGAAAACGATACTGTTTCCATTATTGTGCTGAGATCGGAGGGCGACCGGGCCTTTTGTGCAGGAGCTTCTTTTGATGAATTGGTGGCCATTTCAAATTTAGCGGAAGGGAAGGCTTTTTTTAGCGGATTTGCCAACGTCATCAATGCTATGAGAAGTTGTACAAAATTAATTATAGGTCGTGTACAAGGTAAAGCTGTAGGTGGAGGAGTTGGACTTATCTCCGCCTGTGATTATGTGATGGCCACCGAGGCGGCAGCTATACGCCTTTCAGAACTCACCATTGGAATCGCCCCCTTGGTCATTGCCCCAGCTGTTGAACGTAAATTGGGAAAAGCGGGTTTCTCAGAACTTTCCCTAGCCCCATCCGAATGGAAAAATGCCTATTGGGCCAAGGAAAGAGGCCTCTTTTCAAAAGTATACGACACCATAAAACAATTGGATGACGAATTATTTTTTTTCACGGAAAAACTAGCTTCCTATAACCCGGAAGCACTGATGACCATGAAAAAAGTGCTTTGGGAAGGTACGGAGGATTGGGGCGCTCTACTCATAGAACGGGCAGAACTATCGGGAAAATTAGCCTTATCCCCCAACACCAAAAGGGCTTTGGAAAAGTTCAAAAAATAGAACAATAAGAAGTTCTTGTTCCCGTTTTGTTCTCTAAACTAACGTTATGGATATCCTATCATTTTTAAACAGCGACTTAATTATGCCCATGGTGGCCCTATTGGTCATTGTTATTTATATCGTTAACCGCATTCGAAATCAAAGAAGGTTTAGAAGATAGATGTTCTTTTCATAGTTCCATTCCAAAGAATCCCTAACTTTGTGTTTCATATAGGTTAGATGGGAAAAATTAGAATCACCAAACAATTTACTTTTGAGACAGGCCATGCGTTGTATGGCTACGATGGCAAATGCAAAAACATACATGGGCATAGTTATAAACTTTCCGTTACAGTTATCGGTACGCCTATAACAGACGTCTCCCATGTGAAGTTGGGAATGGTCATAGATTTTGGAGATCTTAAGGACATCGTAAAAGATGAAATTGTAGAGCCTTTTGATCATGCCACTGTTTTTAACAAAAATACCCCACATTTGGAGCTCGCCAAGGAACTCATGAATAGGGGCCACAAGGTAATCCTGGCCGATTACCAACCTAGCAGTGAAAATATGGTGATGGATTTTGCGGCCAAAATTGCGTCACGTCTTCCAAAAAACATTAAACTACATTCTTTAAAACTTCGTGAAACGGAAACCGCTTTTGCCGAGTGGTATGCAAGCGATAACTAAATATATACGCTAAAAGCCCGGTTGAACAAATACTACATTATCCAAGGGAAGCGCCTTTTACCGTTATTACCTATCTTTATATGCCAAATGAAACAAATCACCATTCCGGAAGGTAAGAAAGTATACTTTGCCAGTGACAATCACCTGGGTGCACCCACTTTAGCACAGAGTTTGCCCCGTGAGAAAAAATTTGTGGCATGGTTGGACAGTATTAAACATGATGCTGCGGCCATTTTCCTTTTGGGTGACTTGTTCGATTTCTGGTTCGAGTACAAAACCGTTGTGCCAAAGGGCTTTACCCGTACCTTGGGCAAATTAGCGGAACTTTCCGATATGGGTATCCCCATACATTATTTTGTAGGCAACCATGACCTATGGATGAATGGTTATTTTCAAGAAGAGCTCAACATCCCCGTTTATCATGAACCGCAGCAGTATGCTATGAACAACACTAGTTTTTTTATCGGCCATGGAGATGGTTTGGGTCCTCATGACAAAGGGTACAAGCGAATGAAAAAGGTATTTACCAACCCTCTGGCCCAATGGTTGTTTAAATGGTTACACCCAGATATCGGCGTACGGTTGGCCCAATACTTTTCCGTAAAAAATAAAATGATCTCCGGGGACTCGGATATTAAATTTCTGGGTGAGGATAAAGAGTGGCTGGTACAGTATGCCAAGCGAAAATTAGAACAGAACCATTATGATTACTTCGTTTTTGGGCACCGACACCTTCCTTTGGAAATAGATTTAAATGGAAAGTCCACCTATCTTAATTTAGGGGATTGGATCACCTACTTTACCTATGCGGTCTTTGATGGCAAGAAACTGTCTTTGGAAAAACTGGATAAACCTGATTGAACTTTTTTGATCAGACTTTATCAACTTTCGGTAATTCCTCCCAAAAGACAATCTAAATTCAGTTGAAAAAGAGTTCCTTCCACCAAATCATGAACAGCGTTCAGTTCTTTCAAGTTCATGGCCAAACTTACTTGTGGTGCAGGGGTATCCAATAACAAGGCGCGGCAAGATTCGTTTTGGGCGCAATCCTTACATAGGGAATGACCGTTCATGGTACATTTGATATTCTTGGAAAACTGCATCAATTCTTCCTTGGATAACAAAAGACCTGTATCCCTAAAAACTAATTGAATCTTATGAATGTCCTTTATGGTGTTCCGCTTCCATTGAAAAGCTACCCCAAACTGATTGTGGTAAATAGAGTTAATATCTTGCATGGTACTATTTATATAGTCCAAAGATATTAATTTTATTTAGACTTATTAAAAATAATAATGTTAATGTAAATCCCTAAATTTTAATTGTAGACTCACATTACCCTGCCACTCGTTTTCATCAATGGAAAAAACAGCATCAAACGGCTTCTTGTTAGCTACCTTGCCAAGCTTGTCACCCATGTTGAATCCTATCCCCCCTATTGGCAATGAATCCTTTTGGGCGACCGATAATCTTAAATGTTTCCCTTCCTCTCCTACACCCTTTGCATAACCAGTATCCATTAGACCTTCCGCCATAAAAACCGGGGTCATATTCCCAGGGCCAAAAGGGGCAAATTGTTTTAAAATGCGCATTAACTTGGGCGTAATTTGATCTAATCTTATTTGCGCATCTATTTTAATTTCTGGTGTCAACAGATGCGGGTCAATCGTTTCTGAAACTACCTTTTCAAATTGTCTTTTAAAAGTTTCATATTGTTCTTCCTGCAGCGTGAGGCCGGCCGCATATTTGTGCCCTCCAAACTGCTCAATACAGTCGGCACAAGCTTGAAGGGCGTTGTACACATCAAATCCTCTTACGGAACGGGCTGAAGCCGCCAACTTATCACCACTTTTGGTAAACACCAAAGTGGGGCGATAATAGGTCTCCGTAAGCCGGGAAGCCACGATGCCTATGACGCCTTTATGCCAAGAATCTTTGTAAACTACTGATGTAAAGCGTTTTTCCTCTTCATTTTCCTGTATCTGTGCCAAGGCTTCTTGGGTAATTTCCTGGTCCAAATTTTTACGGTCCAGATTAAACCGTTCTATTTCCAAGGCAAACTTTTCTGCCTGCGCCGGATTGGTTTCGGTAAGGAGATTCACGGCATGTTGACCATGTTTCATACGTCCGGCGGCATTGATTCGGGGGGCAATAATAAAGACTACATCGGTAATGGTCAATTCCCGTTTTTTAACCTGATCCACAATCGCCTTAAACCCAATTCTGGGATGGGTATTGATTACCTTAAGCCCGTAATGTGCCAACACCCTGTTCTCTCCCGTAATCGGAACAATGTCCGCGCCAATAGCGGTGGCTACCAAATCCAAATAAGGTAACATGTCATCAAGGGTGTCATCCCTGCTTGAACCCAACGCCTGTATCAGTTTAAAGCCCACGCCACATCCACATAATTCATCATAGGGATAGGTACAATCAGCACGTTTTGGATCCAAAACAGCAACGGCATCGGGCAAA
>JBCBZE010000124.1:0-8898 GCA_039815505.1 Bacteroidota bacterium
AAACCAAGGAGCAATATAGACTGTGCCCTCCCCTGTTCTTGGCCCGCTCCATGACTCCTAAATAAACGGCCATTTTGTGTTTCCTTGCCAATTCACAGATACCGTTCAATTCCCCGATTTCCATTTGAATGGAATTTCTGGCATAATGGGCGTGTATTTCCTTATTTATCTTTAAATCCCATGAAGCTCCATTGGTAAGCGCCAACCAAAAAGGATAACCGGGCAATACCGCTTCCCCAAAAACGATGAGCTCGGCTTCTTCTTTAGACGCTTCCTTTATGGTTCTTTCAATTTTTTGCAATGTTGCCGCTTTATCCAACCATACCGGTGCAATTTGGGCCATGGCAACTTTCAATAGGTTATCCATTATAGAATTCTATTTAAAACAAGATCAATATTGATCAATAAGATACTAAAAACGCCAACTATGATAATCAACTTCAAAATATTGTGCAACCAAACATAATGCATTTTTGTTTTAGATTTCCACAACAATATCATAAAGAATAGGAGCAAAAAAATACATCCAATGAAATAGATATGCATATAACCTACATCAAAATTATAGATCAACAATAGGGCTGGGCCTAAAGTCAGTAGTACAAGGATACTTATGAGCGTTTTAGATAATCTAGCACCATATAAAATGGGTATTGTCTTATAATTCTGGGCCATATCCCCCGCAATATTCTCAAGGTCTTTAATCATTTCGCGTGCCAATATCAATAGAAAAAGGAAAACGGCATGTACAAAAATTACCGTCTCAAAATTTTTGTAATACACAAAAACCGCAAAAAAAGGAGAAATAGCCAATGTAGCGGAAACAAAGTTCCCAACAAAGGGTATTTTTTTTAGTTTATGGGAATAGAACCAGATACCGAATATATAGGAGGAAAAAAACAGAACGGCCTTGAAAGATACATAGCTTGCCAGTAGTACGGATAGAAAATTGAGTATAAAATATGTGGTAAGTTTGGTACGCTGACTCACCAAACGATCTAACATTGTTTTTCGAGGTTTGTTGATCAAATCCTTTTCGGCATCGTAAAAATTATTGATGATATACCCCCCGGCAATCACCAAGGCCGAGGCTAATACGATAATAAATAGGTTTACATCAAAAACTACTTTGCGTAAAGGTAAATCTGGAGAAAGAATATATATAGATGCCAAATATTGGGCCAAGGCTATCATTAGAATATTATACCCCCGGACAATTGAAAACAGGCTCAGAAACTTTAAAAGTAAGAGCTTGTTCTTTCTACTAAGCATGTTTGGGGTTTTAGAAGTTGTACACTACTTCTAAATTGTGATCCTTAAGTGCATTTTTTGCCTTGTCGATATCCTGGGTAAATCCCAGTATATATCCACCGCCGCCAGAACCACATAATTTTAGATAATAATCATTGGTATCTATTCCTTGTTTCCATAATTTATGGAATTCCTTCGGAATCATGGGTTTAAAATTATCAAAAACAATATGGGAAAGTTGTTTTAGATTTCCAAAAAGTGATTTTACATCGCCATTGATAAAATCCTCTACGCAAGCGTCGGTATGTTTTATGAACTGATTCTTCAGCATACTACGGAAACCTTCTTGCTTCATTTTTTCCATGAACAGTTGCACCATGGGGGCAGTTTCGCCGGTAATTCCACTATCCAATAAAAATACCGCTCCCTTGCCCTCGGTATGTTGTGAGGGGATACTGGTAGATTCTATATTATCATGGGAGTTTATGAGAATAGGAAGGCTTAAATAACTGTTCAAAGGATCTAAACCTGAGGATTTGCCATGGAAGAAAGACTCCATCTTTCCAAATATGGCCTTTAATTTTAAAAGTTTTTCTCTGGTAAGGTTTTCAAGGACCGTAATCTTATCCTCGGCATATTCATCATAAATGGCCGCTACCAGTGCACCGCTGCTTCCCACACCATATCCTTGTGGGATTGAGCTGTCAAAATACATACCTTCGGAAATATCCTTATTTAAGGTTTTAAGGTTAAAAGTGACCAACTCCGGATTTTCTCGCTGCATTTCCCCTAGGTAGGAGGCAAATGCCTTTAGACCCTGATTGGAGTCTTGCGCCGTTTTGGACAAATTCTTATTGGTTTTTAACGCCCCTTTAAAAAAATTATATGGAATGGATAATCCCTTAGAGTCCTTGATGATACCATATTCCCCAAAAAGCAGAATTTTAGAGTAAAATAGCGGTCCTTTCATTGTTTTTGTATCTGATTTGGAACTTAAAAACCATTAATAGTTAACGTTTTTTATTAACTATTATGATTACAAATTACAGTTTTTTGGCTCCAAAACCAATTTTGTCGCAAATATACTGTCCGTTTTCACAAAATGCAACCAACTCATCCTTAATAAATTGATAAACTATTTCTTTTTCTTTCTCTGGATAAAGTACATGGACGTTGGCTCCTGCATCCAACGTAAAGCAAACATGGGTTTTTGATGTTTCCCTAAAGGCCCATATTTTGTGGATAATTTCCAAGGTGTTGGGTTTCATTAAAATAAAATAGGGCAGACTGGTCATCATCATGGCATGTAAGGTCAATGCCTCGCTCTCTACTATCGCTATGAACTCCCTTAAATTACCTGTTTTAAAAACCGATTGTAGTTTTAATACATTTTCATGCGCCTGCATAAAACGTCGTTCAGCGAAAGGGTGCCCGTGCATTAGATCATGACCTATGGTACTGCTTACTTGTTTCCGCCCCTTGTGTACCAAAAGTATGGTATCGTAATAGTTATTGAATGTTTCGTGGACGGCATATGGATATTTTATGGCATATAAATCGGAACTATGCTCAATACCTGTATGGTTGCCCCATTGGATAAGATCTCCCTCTATGCTTCTGCTGGCACTTCCGGAACCCAGACGTGCCAGGAACGATGCTTTTCTTTTAAAAAAAATGTTGTCAATTTCTGGGTTCAACTCCTGTTCAAGTTCCATTAAACATAAGGCCAGAGCGGCCATTCCACTTGCGGATGAGGCAATACCGCTGCTATGCGGAAATGAGTTTGACGTCTCAATTTTAAAATGATAATCCCTTAAAAAGGGAAGGTATGTCTCCACCCTTTTAAAAAATAATTCAATTTTAGGTTTAAAAGCATCATTGGGTTTTCCCTCGAACAAAAGGTCGAACGAATACCCAGCTGATCTTTTTTCAATTTTTTGGTAGGAAATCGTGGTAATGGTGGCGCAAGCATCCAAAGTAAAACTGATGGACGGATTGGCAGGTGTCTGGTTTTCCTTTTTCCCCCAATATTTTACCAGTGCAATATTACTGGGCGCTTTCCATGTTATCTTACCGTTTTCTTTTTGATGTGTGTAGTTTGATGGAATAAACTCTTTTTCCGTCATAGACCCTGCAATTTCTGCAAAGATAGTTTTTAAGGGCTTTAGCGGTAGTACCAAAGCAAATTAATTACTATTTTAGTTGACTTACATCAAAACTTGAAAAAGAAAATAACGTATATCATCATAACCGTGGGCATATGTTTGCTTATAGGGTTCCTTTCCGGCTTTGCTACCCAAAGCTCGGTCAACGACTGGTACCTAACACTTAACAAACCAAGCTTTAATCCACCCAATTGGATCTTTGCTCCCGTATGGAGCATCCTTTACGTAATGATGGGGGTCGCTGCCGGCATTGTATGGGCCAAAGGGTTCCATCATATATGGGTTAAAACGGCATTATACCATTTTGGATTTCAGTTGCTGTTCAATGCGCTTTGGAGCATTGTTTTCTTTGGCTTAAAAAATCCTTTTTGGGCGCTACTGATTATCTTGATTCTACTTGTTTTGATCCTATTCACCATTAAATGGTTTAAAGTGGTCAGTAAGACAGCTGCTTATTTGCTGATACCTTATTTGTTGTGGGTGGGTTTTGCAACGCTTTTGAATTACAAGATCTGGGAAATGAACTAGTAAAGTGATAGTTCCAACAACTTTTCCATGGTTTTATAATTTCTTGTAGAAGCTGAAACCTTAAGTTTTCGTTCAAAAAAATTATTATTGCATTTGGCATTCCCGTAGCCCTTGGTACAGGTCAAATAAATACAATCCTCAGCTATTTGAAAACGTTCATTTTCATAATTTTCTTGCATTAATACATCCACCAGTTTTTTTTCCGCCGGATTTTTCAACAATACAAAATAGATGCGATTGCTTTCAATGTCTTT
Source organism: Bacteroidota bacterium (assembly GCA_039815505.1). Lineage (GTDB taxonomy): Bacteria > Bacteroidota > Bacteroidia > Flavobacteriales > Flavobacteriaceae > CANLWN01. The sequence continues at coordinate 4,199 of JBCBZE010000124.1, forward strand.
TAGATCCGTATATGGGTTTGCACTAAATATTTTCTGCATCGATTTTCTTTTCAATACCAAAACCGGAACATCAAAACCAAAAGTGTTTTCTATTCCTTTCTTGATACGGTCCTCCAGGATCGAGGAATCTTCCTCGACCGACTTAAAAACGATGTTACCGCTTTGTATATAGGTAATCACATCATGAAGCTTCAAACTCTGCAGCATCGTTTTCAAATGGGCCATTTTAATCTTTTTCTGGCCGCTTACGTTTATTCCCCGTAAAAGCGCTATGTACGTGTTCATTTTTAAGTTTTTGTGATTGCGTTGGCTGCAATATATGCACCTGTCCATGCATTTTGAAAATTAAACCCTCCGGTTATCGCATCTACATTAATAATTTCTCCCGCAAAATATACATTGGGTAACAACTTGCTCTGAAAAGTCTTAAAGTTGATTTCCTTTAAATCTACACCCCCGGCGGTCACAAACTCTTCTTTGAAAGTACTTTTCCCCTCTACGACAAAAACAGATTTGGTCAATTGATCGGCCAATCCCTGCAGCTGATTTTTAGAAATATCGGCCCATTTTATACCCTCGGAAATACCCGCCGCTTTTACCAAATTTATCCACAGACGTCTGGGAATATCCACGGCTTTGGTTCTTAAAATTGTCTTTCTGGCTTCAATCTCCTTTATTTCCGATAACAGTTTATATACCGCCTCTTCGTGATATTCCGGTAACCAATTCACCCTTATTTTGAACTTGTATTTATAATCATTTAAGATTTTGGCCCCCCATGAGGATAATTTTAAAACGGCAGGGCCGCTCATTCCCCAATGGGTAATCAATAAGGGACCTTCGGATTCTAACTTTGGACCTTCGGCCACTTTACTTCTTAATGCAACGGTGATTTTGGAATCGAATAATTTTTTTGGCATTACCTCGACCCTTGCATTGGTGCTCACCCCTTGTATTCCTTTGATACGATCATCTTTGATATTAAAGGTGAAAAGAGAAGGAACCGGGGGTTCTATGGAATGTCCAAGATGTTCCAACAACTTCCAGATCTTAGGATTGCTTCCCGTTGCGATCAATATTTTTTTTGCTCTATACGTTTTTTTTATGGATTGTACCATCCAACCCCCATTGGGTTTTTCATCAGAATTATGGATAGGGGATACAGCTATAACAGAACTGTTTTTTAATAAGGTAATCCCCAGTTTTTCGGCTTCGGTAAGAAAGCAATCTATAATTGTTTTGGAAGAATCACTGACGGGAAACATTCTACCATCTTCCTCTATCTTAAGATGTATGCCCCTGTCCTTAAAAAAAGAAACGGTGTCTCCACTACAATGCGTATGAAAAGGACCCAATAGTTCTTTTTCACCTCTTGGATAATTTCTGACCAATTCTACCGGATTGAATTCAGCATGGGTTACATTACAACGTCCCCCACCAGAAACTTTTACCTTGGTCAAGACCTCTTTCCCCCTTTCCAGTATGGCAACCTTAAAGTTGGGAGCGCGTTCCGCAATATGGATAGCGGCATAGAATCCTGCGGCACCACCGCCGATAACAATTACATCGAACATTATTAAATACGTTCCGGATAGTTGGTTATGATTCCATCCACCCCAATTCTTTTTGCCTTATTGATATCATCTTCCTCATTAACGGTCCATGTATATATCTTGAGACCCGCATTCTTAATTTCGTTTGCAGTCTTAAGATCTAGCCTATCAATATCCGGATTGATCGCCTCGGCGCCAAGTCTTTTCGCAATGGGTATTGCCTCTATTGGATTTTTCCCTTCGATTAAAACTGCAATTGGGATTTCTCTGTTCACCGCGCGTATTTTTTCCAGTTCCCGCCAGTTAAAGCTCGAAATTATGAAGTTATCCAGTGTCCATCCATATTCCTTTATGTAATTTTTTACGATCTGGTTAACAGTATCCGCGGTATCCGTACCTTTTAGCTCTATATTTAGACGTACACGTTTATCTATCAGTTTTAAAACATCTTGTAAGGTGGGTATCGTATGATTTCCCACTAACTTCACTTGCTTTAAATCGGAGAAATTATAATCTTCTATTCTACCACTACTATGGGCAAGACGTTCCAACTTTTCATCATGAAAAACCACGATTTCTCCACTTTCAATTTTGAAAACATCAATTTCGATCATATCAACGTCCAAGTCCAAGGCTTTTTGAATAGAGGCAATCGTATTTTCGGTTTCATGGCCCATAGCTCCTCTATGGCCTATTATCAATGGTTTGTTCATACGGACACAGCTTAGAAAAATTGTTAAAACGGCGATGCCTATTATGGAGCTTGTTCTAGACATGGTCATAGCAATCTATTTTATGTTACAAATTTTAGTTAGAAGAGCTTCTTACTTTAATTTAAAAATGAAGGACTCTAAAGGATCTAAATCTACGCGCATTCTGCCAAGGTTATTCTTTATTTTTAAACTGGTTCCCTGTTCCCCATAGAGTTGGTCCCTTACTTCATAACTACCTGTTTTAAGATTCCAAATTTTTACAATTTCCTCTGGAATACCCAGTTCAAAACCATAGCGTTCGTTAGCGTCAAAATTAGCTACAACAATGAGTTTTTCTTCTTCTGACCAGCGCACAAAGGAAAGTACACGGTGGTTATAATATTCGGTATGCTCCCGGTTGAAATAGTGAATATCCTGATATTCGCCCATCAACGCACTACTATTGAAGGTAAAATTCAATAAGCGTTTATAGAATTCACGTAAATTTCTCTCATCGGCAGAAAGTTGGCCTCCGTCAAATTTTTTATCATTTATCCAGCGTTGGTGGTTAGGTACGCCAATATAATCAAAAATAGAAGTCCGGGTAGGTCTCCCAAACCCCGCATCCTCTGCTCCCGGTTCCCCAACTTCTTGACCAAAATAGATCATGGTAGGAGATGTACTTATCGTTGCCGAAACCACCATCGCCGGCTTTCCTTTTTTGGCATCACCGGCAAAATCAGGACTTGCTATACGTTGCTCATCATGATTTTCAAGAAAGTGAAGCATATGATGTTCTATATCTTTCAGTCCATCTTGTACAATAGGTAAATGGTCTGTCCAACCATGTCCCTGCATTATATGTTTTAAGGAATCATAAAGTTCAACTTTATCATATAAATAATCCATTTTCCCCTTATGGATATAATCTCTATACAGATTTGGGTTATATACTTCTGCCAATAGGAATGCGTCTGGATTTCTCATCTTAATATTGGAATTCATATAACTCCAAAATTCCACAGGTACCATTTCGGCCATATCAAAACGAAATCCGTCCACCCCCATCTCTAACCAGTACATGGCAATATCCTTAAATTTTTTCCATGAACCAGGGATATCTTTTTGGGACCAAAACGTATGATGTTCTTTATATCCTTTAGTACCAAAATCTTCTGGAAGTGATTCAAAATCATGGGAGCCGTCCGGACGAACACCATAATTTATTTTTACGGTTTCGTACCAGTCGTTAAAATGCGGTTGTGCCAAACGAGAACCATTTCCCGTCCATTTGGCAGGGTTCTCCTTAAATTTTCCATCCGCAGCGGAATGCAATGCCCCTCCAAGGGGCAGGTAGTCATTTTCCCATTCGGGTACTCGGAAAACCTCATTGGGTACATAATAGAAATCATTGTTGCGTTTATATTCCACAGAGGTATCGTCGCTTGTCCCAAAAGGTTCGGAACCTTCTGGTGTGGATCTGCCTTCGTAATTTCTGGCAACATGATTGGGAACAATATCTATGAGTATTTTTAAACCGGCATCATGCGTGCGCTTTATCAGACTCTTGAATTCACCCAGTCGTTCAGCCGGGTTTTCGGCCAAATCGGGATTAACGTTGTAATAGTCCTTAACGGCATATGGAGAACCGGCACGACCTTTTACGATGTCTGGGTCATCATTGGATATTCCGTAGTTGGTATAATCTGTAATGACATCATGATGTGGCACACCGGTATACCAGATATATGTAACTCCAAGATCTTTGATTTCCTTTAAGGCTTTATCCGTAAAATCATTGAACTTACCTACGCCATTTTCTTCTATGGTACCCCATGGTTTATTGGTGGTATTGGTATTTCCAAAAAGCCTGGTAAAAACCTGGTAAACCACTTCCTTTTGATTCTTATTTGGTTCCCTCTCCATTGTTTTTACTTCTTCCTTTTCCGATTTACATGCTGAGCAAAGTAATGCAAGAGCAACAAATAGAACAGAAAATCGTTGCATCTAGGCGGTTATTAGCTTGTTTGGTTCAATCACCAATCGTTCCCCATTGACACGTATGGACATTTCCTCTTTACCTTCTAATTCAAAACTCGTATTTTCACTGGTTACCTTGACTTTTAAAATCCTATTTCTAAAATTGATTTTAAACGAATAGGCTTTCCACTGCTCAGGAATTCTGGGCGTAAAGGATAATTTATCATCCACGATACGCATACCCCCAAAACCTTCTACAATACTCATCCAGGTTCCCGCCATTGAAGTAATGTGCAAACCTTCTTCTACTTCTTTATTGTAATCGTCCAAATCTAATCTAGACGTTCTTAAATAAAACGTATAAGCCTGTTCCATGCGACCCAGCTTAGCCGCCTGGATACTATGGACGCAAGGTGAAAGTGAAGATTCATGCACAGTGAAGGGTTCATAAAAATCAAAATGTCTTTCCAATTCT
>JBCBZE010000145.1:0-8205 GCA_039815505.1 Bacteroidota bacterium
AGAAAAGTAAAATCGGGACTGATACAGATGAGCCTTCCCATGACCGAAGGTGAAGGAACCATAAAGGAGATTATGGATGCCATGTACAACAAACATATTCCCTATATAGAGGAAGCAGGAAAACAAGGTGTGCAAATTCTGTGCTTACAGGAAATTTTTAATACTCCCTATTTCTGTCCGGGGCAGGATAGCAAATGGTATGCCTCCGCAGAGTCCGTACCAGGTCCTACTACCGAGAAAATGCAGGTATATGCAAAGAAGTATAATATGGTCATCATTGTTCCCGTGTATGAAAGGGAACAAGCGGGTATCTTCTATAATACCGCCGCGGTCATAGATGCGGATGGCACATATTTGGGCAAGTATCGAAAGAACCATATTCCACATACTACCGGGTTTTGGGAAAAATTCTTTTTTAAACCGGGCAACTTGGGCTATCCGGTTTTTCAAACCAAATATGCCAAAGTAGGTGTTTACATATGTTATGATCGGCACTTCCCGGATGGTGCAAGGGCTTTAGGGTTAAATGGGGCCGAAATAGTGTATAATCCTTCGGCGACAGTAGCCGGGCTAAGTGAGTATTTATGGAAGTTGGAACAGCCGGCCCATGCGGCCGCTAATGGGTATTTCATGGGCTGCATCAATCGCGTAGGGGAAGAGAAACCTTGGAATTTAGGAAAATTCTATGGGCAATCTTATTTTGTTGACCCAAGAGGGCAAATATTTTCGGAAGCTTCAAGGGACGATGATGAGCTTTTAGTGGCCGAATTTGATTTGGACCTTATTGACGAGGTACGCTCCACATGGCAGTTTTTTAGGGACCGTCGTCCGGAAACCTATGGAAAATTAACCGAACTATAGAAGATAATGGCGGAATACAGCAGACCTACATCGGAGGCGGAATTCAAAGAAAATTTCAAGCAGAAAAAAAGCTTGATGAATCCTACCGAGGCCTACTATGAAAGTTCTCGTTGCCTGTTCTGTTATGACGCACCTTGTATACAGGCATGCCCAACGGGAATAGATATTCCATTATTTATTAAACAAATTCAAACCCAAAATACCGAAGGTGCGGCCAAAACCATTTTTGATTCCAATTGGTTGGGAAATGCCTGTGGTGTGGTTTGTCCTACCGGCGTTTTGTGCGAGGGTGCCTGTGTATATAACCATCAAGACGTTCCGCCGATCCAAATAGGAAGACTGCAGAATTACGCTACCCATACGACCATGGATAAAGGCAGGGAATTATATAGACCGGGCATAAGTATCGGTAAAAAAGTAGCGGTGATAGGAGCAGGACCTGCCGGAATAGCATGTGCCTGTGAACTCAGGGTCTTGGGTTTTGAGGTGGATATTTTTGAAGCAAAGGATAAACCTTCGGGTCTTACCGTATATGGCATTGCACCGTATAAGATCACGAATGAAGAGGTATTAAGGGAAGTAGCTTATTTACAGAACCAATTAGGGTTTAAAATCCACTATAACACGACTATAACCTCCAAGGAACAATTGGCCAAGTTAGAGCATACATATGATGCTATTTTTTTAGGAGTGGGTTTAGGCGCTACGGCTTCTCTGCAGCTAGAAGGAGAGGATACAGATGGTGTTGTGGGCGCTGTTGAATTTATTGAGGAACTACGAATGCAACATCATAAAACCAAGGTGCCCGATAAGGTAGTGGTCATTGGAGGGGGGAATACGGCCATGGACGCTGCTTCCGAGGCGGCGAGAATGGGTGCCAAGGAAGTGGTACTGGCTTACCGAAGGGATAAAAATGCCATGGGTGCCTATAGGTTTGAATATGACTTGGCGATAAGTGCCGGGGTAGACAGTTTGTTCAATGCAACGCCACTTGCCATTGTAGGGAAAGAAAAAGTAACTGGAGTACAGTTTGCCAAAACGACCATGGTAAAGGATAAATTGGAAATCTTAGAGGGAAGCGAGTTTATGGTAGATTGTGATATGGTCATCAAGGCAACGGGACAGGCAAAGCAAAAGAGCCTATATCAATTAGTGGACAAACTGGAAATCGATGCGAAAACCCGGGTAACTGTGAGCGAAATCTACCAAACCACGAACCCACAATATTTTGCCGGTGGTGATGCCGTAAATGGAGGGGCCGAAGTTGTAAATGCCGCTTACGAAGGCAAGATGGCGGCGCAGGGAATTCATAAGTGGCTGATAGAAAATTAAGAGGTAATAAATTAGGAGTTATGAATTCATGACCCAATGCTTATAACGAAAAAAAATGGCAGATTTATCAATAGATTTTGCAGGGATAAAAGCGCCGAATCCATTTTGGTTGGCTTCAGCACCACCCACAAATTCGGGTTATCAAATTATGAAAGCCTTTGATGCGGGATGGGGAGGTGCCGTATGGAAAACTTTGGGAGTACCCGTAGTGAATGTGTCTAGCCGATATGGTTCTGTGAATTACAGGGACACCCGTATGATGGGTTTTAATAATATTGAATTGATTACCGATAGACCTTTGGCCGATAATCTTAAGGAAATCGAAGAAGTAAAAAAGCATTTTCCCGATCATGCGGTAATTGCTTCCCTAATGGTGGAGAGCAAAGCGGAGTGGGAACAGATTATTAAGGATGTGGAAAACTCCGGGGCCGATGGTATAGAACTTAATTTTGGTTGTCCTCACGGTATGTGCGAACGGGGAATGGGTTCGGCAGTGGGTCAAGAACCGGCGGTTCTAAAAACCATTGTAGGTTGGGTAAAAGAGACTGCTACTATTCCGGTCATTACCAAATTAACACCGAATATTTCCGAAATAACCGACCCTGGATTGGCCGCCTACCAAGGCGGTACGGATGCTATTTCATTGATCAATACCATTAAAAGCATTGTTGGTATAGATTTGGATACGTATGCTCCCTTACCGGTAGTGGATGGCAAAGGTACCAATGGCGGGTACTGTGGGCCTGCGGTAAAACCTATAGCCATGCATATGATCCGTGAATTGGCGCAACATCCAGAAATTGGCAAAGTTCCCATTTCTGGAATTGGCGGGGTGGAGACTTGGAGAGATGTTGTGGAGTTTATTCTGTTGGGGGCAACCTCGGTACAGGTGTGTACTGCGGTAATGCATTACGGTTTTGGTATCGTTAGGGAAATGGAAGCCGGTCTTCAAAAATTTATGGATGATAAGGGGTACAACACTATATATGACTTTGCCGGAAAAGCGTTGCCCAATGTTACGGAATGGAAACATTTAAATCTGAAACATAAGGTAGTGGCCGAAATTGATTCGGACAAATGTGTGGGTTGCGAACTCTGTTATATTGCCTGCGACGATGGTGCGCATCAGGCCATTGCCCTATCCAAGGATAGAACCATTAGAATCCCCAGTATCATAGAGGAAAATTGTGTTGGCTGCAACCTATGTTCCTTGGTTTGCCCGGTAGAGGATTGCATTACCATGGTGCAACGAGACGATGGTACCCAGCATGTAACATGGGACGAGCGTACCAAAGCAGATACGATTCCCACCACCTTTAATGACGATCGGGCGGGTGGCAAAGGACATTATGTGCCGAAACCTACAGATGCGTTAAAAGGTTTCTCCAAGTAAACCTTAGAATAAAAAGTTACCGGTTCCAGTGAAATTGTTTGGGAATTCAGTACCCAGAACTAAATGAAAGTTACATAAAAACTATTCTCGATACTCTTTATTCTTCGAAAAATCACTCGAATTAACGGTTTTAATTAGAGCCAATGAGATAGCATTTTTCCCTCTTTAGGAGGCAATCGGGGCGGTCAGCAGATGCTCCGGAATTCCGAAGCCATCAACGAGCACCTCAATGTGGGGACGTAGTTCGGTACAAAGACGTTCCACCCGTTGACCAATGGCCTTTGATTTAGTACCTCCCAAATAGCCTTGCTCCAAATACCAATGCGCATCTTGTCTTATCTCATGCAACGCATAAAGCGTGCCCATTTTCTGGAACAATAGTCGGTGTTTTTCATCTGTTATGGTATCTGTAAAGTTGATAAAGATATCATAGGCCAATTCACAACTATAGGCTTTTGCAAGTGCTAACAAATGCGTTTGAACCTTAAGAAATGCCTGATAAGAAGGGACCCCTTTCTTAATATAGTTCCTAATACGCATAGCCAAGGTATACGTTAACCTTCGAGTTCTATAATTGAATGCATGTTTATGGAATATGGGGTTATATAGGTGTTCCTTATCCACCTTATTGGAATATATGGGATTAATGGTGGCTATCTTATCACTTAGTCTTGTGCTTAGCAATTTTAGGACCGCCGAGAATCCGGCACTATTAAATTCCGCTTTAAAATCGGAAAGCACGCCTTTGGCGGCTAATTGTAACAACACATTGTTATCTCCTTCAAAAGTGGTAAAAATATCCACATCGTTTTTAAGGTCCGCTATTCGGTTCTCAATAAGGTACCCCTTACCACCACAAGCTTCCCGGCATTCTTGGATGGTGCTGTTTGCAAACCAAGTAATGACAGATTTTAAACCGGCTGCTTGGGTTTCAACTTCCCGTTTATCGGTAATGCTATCATCACTATAGACGTTCATCATATGATCTAGGGTAATATGATACACATACGCTTTGGCCACCGCCGGCGTTAATCGCAACTGGTGGGTAGGATAATCCATGATCAAATCTTCTTGTACTTTTACGCTATCGTTAAATTGTCTGCGTTGTAAAGCATGTTTAATAGCAATGGTCAAGGCCATTTTTGCTCCACTTAAACCGCCTTTGGCGACACAGATACGACCGCCGACCAAAGTGCCCAACATGGTAAAGAAACGTTTATTTGGGTTCTTGATATCCGAGTGATAACTACCATCTTCACTGATATCCCCATACTTGTTCAACAGGTTTTCACGAGGTACAGACACCTGATTGAACCAAATCTTACCATTGTCTACTCCGTTCAGTCCTAATTTATAACCATTATCCTCTATAGTCACTCCTTTCCTAAGCCTATGTTCCTCATCGCGAATGGGAACGAGGATGGCATGTACTCCTTCGTTTTTTCCATTGACGATCAATTGGGCAAAGACCGATGCCATGGTGGAGTGCATGGCATTACCTATATACTCTTTATTATCGTTCTTTCCAGGGGTGTGTATAATGATACGGTCTGTTTCCTTTACATAAGTGGCAGTGGTTTTAACTCCTCTTACATTGGAACCATGGCCGGTCTCCGTCATGGCAAAACACCCTAGGAGTTTGGTTTCACCGGTGTCTTTCAGGTACAGTTCATGGTGTTTTTTGGTCCCCAGTTTTTGGATACTTCCTCCAAAAAGACCGAATTGCACCCCAAATTTTACCGTAAGACTACCATCAACATACATCAGATTTTCAAAAATAGCTGCATAGGCGGCCATATTTCCGGTGCCCCCATAGGCTTCCGGATAGGCCATGGCACCGTAACCTTGTGCTGCCAAATGCTGCAACTGGTTCAATACCTTGGTTCTAAAATCTTCTTTATCCCTTTGTATATCCCACTGAAATATAGGGTGTGACAAAGCCTTACGGAATGTATCGATCTCATGGGAATGTTCTCCTTTTAGAATGGCATCTATGGTTTTGGCAGTATAATAATGGGATGTTTTTTCATGAACCACGTCTACATCGAATAAATGATTGTAGTGGTTAGGCTGTATCCCTAAGTTTACCTCAATATGTTTTAAGTGATCATTAAAAGGGCATTCCTCACGATAGTTGCAGACCATTTTTTGACTGAAACTGGCCAGAGGATACGTATCGCTTTCTACCAATTTTACTTGTGCGTTGGATATGGTCTGTTTCCAGTTTTTAAGCTCGCCATTTTCTGGTGGTTTTTTTTTGCTTAACCATGATATTAATGTTTTTTTATCTTCCTTGGTCAAGGCTTCGTCTTTCTCCACCGAAGTTTTGACCACGGCTATTTCCGATGCGGAAAGTAAGTTATCTGACCAAATGACATAGAAAAAGGGAATGTACTGTAATGTTCCAGGTGAGTAATGGGTATGTAGCATAGGTTGAATTTACGATTTTTTAACGTAATTATTTACGGTAGGCGTGAAAGCAGGAATCTATTTTTATCACAAAAGTGAAGGTGTTCTTTCTATCCCATTTTCCCCTATCTTTGTCGAGATATGAATGAAAACCTTGATCCCACTTCGGAAAATTTTTCTTCGGAAGAACTCGATATCGAAAGAGCTTTACGACCCATAAGCTTTGATGACTTTACTGGGCAGGAACAGGTATTGGAAAACTTAAAGGTGTTTGTACAAGCTGCTAATTTAAGGGATGAAGCTTTAGATCATACCTTGTTCCATGGCCCCCCGGGATTGGGGAAAACGACCTTGGCCCATATTTTGGCCAATGAATTGGGCGTTGGAATCAAAATAACCTCAGGCCCCGTGTTGGACAAGCCGGGGGATTTGGCCGGCCTCTTGACCAACTTACAGGATAGGGACGTACTTTTTATAGATGAGATACACCGTTTAAGCCCTATCGTGGAAGAATATTTGTATTCGGCCATGGAGGATTATAAAATTGATATCATGATAGAAACCGGGCCCAATGCGCGGTCGGTGCAAATCAACTTAAATCCGTTTACTTTGATCGGGGCTACTACACGCTCGGGATTATTGACATCACCTATGCGGGCCAGATTTGGTATACAAAGCAGGTTACAGTATTATTCCACGGAGTTATTATCGACCATTGTTGAGCGAAGCGCCGATATTCTAAATGTGCCCATAACGCAAGAGGCAGCTATAGAAATTGCAGGTAGGAGCAGGGGTACGCCAAGAATATGCAATGCCCTTTTAAGGCGGGTGCGCGACTTTGCTCAGATAAAGGGAAATGGTCAAATCGATATGAAAATCTCCAAGTTTGGATTAAAGGCATTAAATGTAGATGCCCACGGCTTGGATGAAATGGACAATAAGATATTGAGCACCATTGTCGACAAGTTCAAAGGAGGTCCTGTAGGAATTACTACCTTGGCCACTGCGGTATCGGAAAGTGCTGAAACAATTGAGGAGGTCTATGAGCCTTTTTTGATTCAGCAAGGGTTTATAATGCGTACTCCCAGAGGCCGTGAAGTCACAGAATTGGCCTATAAACATTTGGGAAAGATCAAGGGTGGAATTCAGGAAGGTTTGTTTTAATGAATAAACTACCCACCGTTTCCCGAACCGAAGTGTTTAGAAATAGAAAACGCATCTTAAACAACCCCTTACCTTTTCATAAGGAAAACTTTGAAAAGTTTGGGGATACTTTTAGGGTTAAAGCGGGAAGTTCAACCCCAATAATATTTACAAGAGATCCCGGGCTAATAAAGCATATTCTTCAAAAACAACATAAAAAGTATCAAAAATCACCTTTGCAGACCGTTGACTTGGCGAAATACATAGGTCATGGCATTTTAACTTCCAATGGAGAACATTGGCGTGCCCATAGACGAATGGTACAACCCGCTTTTCATAAAAAGAAGCTCAGAGGACTAATAGATATCATGCGCAATGCCATTCAGGATGAAATTAGACGGATACCCTCTGGACGTGTTGACGATATCTTTCCTTTTATGAGTGATTTGGCTTTTCAGGTGGTGGCAAAATCACTTTTCAGTCGTTCCGATATTCACGGCCCGATGCTGAAGTTGCAAGAAATAACCCAAGCCAATCAAAAAATGTTGATCAAGGAAATGCGTCAGCCTTATTTTATCTGGTGGTTTAAACTAAAGGGGGAAATAGGGAAGCAGCTCCGTTTATCCAGGCAGGGAAGGGAAATACTCAATACGATTATAGAAGAGCGAATTACTTCCGGAGAAGAGAAGGATGATTTGCTGGATATGTTGTTAAAATCGAGGTATGAGGATGGTTCCGCCATGTCCCGGGAACAATTGATCGATGAGGTGGTAATTCTTTTTACGGCAGGCCATGAGACTACGGCAAATGCACTTAGTTTTACGTTGTTTTTATTGGCAAAGCATCCGCGTATTCAGGAAAAACTGCATAGCGAGGTCGATAAAGTGGATTTTAGCACATCGACTGCATTTCAAAGTCTTACGGAGCTACAGTACGCTAAGCAGTGTTTGGAGGAATCTATGAGGCTCTATCCACCGGCCTATATCATTGATAGAATAAGTATGGAAGTGGATGAATTTCAAGGAAGAACATTTCCTAAGAATACCTTTATACTCATGTCTATTTAT
>JBCBZE010000268.1:0-4936 GCA_039815505.1 Bacteroidota bacterium
CGGTTTTACCCGCAAGGTGATTTCTACAATTTGAAAACAGTCACTGTTCGCAAAAGCCCTGGCATAAATCAATTGGTCGTTAACCGTATTGGTATAGTCAAATGGATCCAGTTGATTCTCGTTGTTAACGGCATCGTCCAAAGTTAAAAAATAGCTTCCCATAATATCCTCATTGCCATTGGCAAACAAAGAACGGGCTTCGGAAAGATTAAAATTTGCAATACCATCATCCATCCCATCGGCATCGCATTGTTCCAAAGTAACATGACCTATAATATTTGGAGGTTCCGATATTTCAACAAATTCAATGAACTCCCTTTGTTGTCCATTGGTATAGGTTATCTGTATGGTTACGGTAAAGTTGCCCGTAGCCGAGAAAACATGGGATGGGTTTTTCTCGGTTGAAACGTTTGCGCTTCCCGATACCGGATCTCCAAAATTCCAAACAATACTTTGAACAACATCAGGATCTTCTAAAGTAAAACGGGTAGGTTCTCCTTCACAAAAATTAGTAATCTCTACGACCGTCTCAAAAAACGACTGAATAAAAGGCGGTAAACCAAATCTTGGAATTCTTTCGCCCAAGCCCACATCAAAAATTCGAAAATCCGCACTTAATCCACCAAAATTTGGAGCGTTAATCACGGAGAGCTTGTTGTTTGGAAGTGTATGATATATTTTTTTGTCAATTCCAATTTGTAACGTACCTGCTAAATTACCGATTTCCACAGAGGAAGGAAACTCGCCAACAACAAATTGTGAAGACCTTACATTTGCTGCATCAAGATCATATTGAAGAATTTGGATAGACCTTGTATTTCTAATTCCCCCAAGGTCCACAATGGATTTAGCGCTGGCATATAATTTTGATGAATTCGAGGAAAACTCAACTCCATAATACACCATATCGTCCCCCAACAAAGTGGCGTTGTCCACTTTGCCGGTAACTTGGTCAAAATCATATACATACAACAAACCATTAAACTCTGGTTCAAAGATGGCATGGGTTATAGCAATACGCCTACCATTGGGGGCAAATTTTATAGCACCCCTAATATTGTTGAAATCTCCTATGGTGGGCGCTATTCGACTACTTACGGGACTATGAACAACCCCTGTAGCATCGACCTTAAATGCATAAAAGGTATCGATATAGTGCGTAACCACCCAAATACTGTCATCCGATACGGAAAGGACACCCGAAATCTTTTCCGAACAATTGGGCAAAAGGTTAACATTTTTTTGAATCACGTCTCCACGACCACTATTCCTGGTCATATCAACGACCGAATAATTGAGCCCCCTGGAACTACCGTTATTAAAATTTTGAATGGCATCTGGAGTGAAGATGTAATATATGAAGTCACTTCCCGGGCGGGGAACCACCAAAGCCGCTTGGGACGAAGAGGTATTACCGAATAAACCTTCACCATTGGGCATTATACCATGAAACCTATCCCAAACGGTAATACCATCGGTATAGAACAAAAGATTGCCATCCGCATCGGAAAAGGTCGCACAACCTTCCGCTGTGTCCAACTGACCGTCCAATAAGGGCACTGGAGTACCAGAATTGAAATCCAGCCCCGCATTTTTGCCAAAATACCAGTTGGCCGCTTCCCGCTGTCCAAATAAGCCTGTACTGAACAAACAAAAAACGAAGCAATAAAAACACTTCATTCCCAAAGGTGTCCCATTTTTAGAAGCCATAAAATAACAGTTTAGTCCGAAAGAAAAAAATTAACTCATCAAAACCTAAAAACTTCGTCAAGCGAATTGAAAGTTGCATTGAAGTCGTGGAATCTAAAATTTCTAATGTAAATTTGTCCAAATATTATGTTCCATGGAAATTTCATCAGATTCGATTCTAGCGACGGCCAAAACTTGGTTGAACGATTTTTTTGATGCAGGCACCAAAAAGGAGGTTAACGACCTTATAGAAAACAATACCGAAGAACTTAAAGACCGTTTTTATAAAAACTTAGAGTTTGGTACCGGAGGTATGCGCGGTATTATGGGAGTAGGTACCAATAGAATTAATAAATATACCTTAGGAAAAAATACCCAAGGGTTAAGCAATTACCTTAGAAAAAAATATACGGGAGAAGCTATTAAAGTTGTTATTGCCTATGATTGTAGGCATAATAGCGACACTTTGGCAAAAACCGTTGCAGATGTATTTTCGGCCAACGGTATAAAAGTCTATCTTTTTTCGGAATTAAGAACCACCCCGGAGCTTTCTTTTGCGGTAAAGCATTTGAATTGTCATGCGGGAATTGTATTGACAGCTTCCCATAATCCTCCAGAGTATAACGGGTACAAGGTCTATTGGACCGATGGTGGACAAATTGTGCCACCGGAAGACGGTGAAATCATTTCTGAAATAAATACTTTACAATTTCAAGATATCAATTTTGATGCCAATGAAAGTCTCGTTCACTTTATCGATAAAGAGGTGGATGAGGCCTTTATAAAGGCATCGGTAAAAAATGGCAGCTTTAATGCGAAAGGGAAAGATAATTTCAAGATTGTTTTTACCTCCCTTCACGGAACGTCCATTACGGCCATACCCGAAGTTTTACGACGCGCAGGATATACCCATGTGGATATCATAGAAGAACAGGCCAAACCGGATGGAAATTTCCCCACGGTCGTTTCCCCAAATCCCGAGGAACCGGAAGCTTTATCCCTTGCGATCAAAAGGGCCGAAGAAATCGGAGCGGATATGGTTATAGGTACGGATCCGGATAGTGATAGATTGGGAATCGCAGTACGAAACCTAGAAGGGGAAATGGAGCTGTTGAACGGTAACCAGACCATGATACTTATGACAAAATTCCTTTTGGACAGACGTAAGGAAAAGGGTATGAACGGTAACGAGTATATTGCCAGTACCATTGTATCCACCCCGATGATGGAGGCTTTGGCAGAAGCTTATTCGGTTGACTGTAAAATTTCATTGACCGGCTTTAAGTGGATTGCCAAAATGATCAAAGATTTTCCGGATGAAGATTTTGTAGGGGGCGGTGAAGAAAGTTTTGGGTTCATGGTGGGCGATTTTGTACGTGATAAGGATGCTGTAACTTCAACACTATTGGCCTGTGAAATAGGCGCCAATGCAAAGGCCAATGGAAGTTCTTTCTACAAAGACCTCATAGACTGTTATGTATCTTACGGATGTTATAAGGAAAAACTTGTGTCGCTGACCAAAAAAGGAATGAGCGGCGCTGCAGAAATAAAACAGATGATGGTAGATTTTAGGGAAAACCCCGTTAAAACCATTGATGGTTCCAGAGTATTGTGGATAGATGATTATAATGCTTCCCTTTCAAAAAATGTGATTACAGGGGAAGAAAAGGCAATTGACATCCCCAAATCCAATGTTTTGATCTATACCACTGAAGACGGAACCCGGATGGCCGCACGACCCAGTGGGACCGAACCTAAGATCAAGTTCTACTTTAGTATAAATGCGCCCTTGGAAAATTCCCAAGATTTTAAATCCATGGAAAGGCAACTGGACGAAAAAATAGACCGTATGCTTACCGAACTGAAATTAAATTAATGGATTATTTTAAAAAAATCCTTCGCTTTGCGATTCCCTACAAAAGATACGGTTTTCTAAATATTTTTTTCAACATCCTATATGCCCTGTTCAGTGCACTCTCCTTTGCCGCATTGATACCTATGTTGGATGTACTTTTTGACAAAGCTAAGAAAGTATATAACGAACCTATTTACAGGGGTTTAGGCGACATCAAAGACTACCTCCAAGAATATATTAGTTATAGGGTAACGGCATATTCGGGAGACGATGAGATGAAAGGTTTGGTGCTGGTAATTGGCTTGGTTTTGTTCCTGTTCCTGATGAAAAATATCTTTAATTACCTAGCCATGTATTTTATTACTTTTTTACGTAATGGCGTATTGAAAGATATCAGGAATAGAATGTACCAAAAGACGTTAGATCTTCCCGTCTCTTTTTATTCCGAAAAAAGAAAGGGAGATGTAATAGCCCGTATTACCTCAGATGTATTGGAAATACAACATTCATTTCTTTCTATATTGGAATTGATCGTTAGAGAACCGCTCACTATTTTTTTTACGATTCTGATTATGTTCGGGATAAGCGCAAAACTTACACTTTTTGTGTTCATTTTTATTCCAGTTGCCGGAATGATTATCTCCAGAATAGGGAAATCGCTTAAAAAGCAATCGGATAGGGTACAAAAGGAACAAGGAGAGTTTTTATCCATTGTAGAGGAAACCTTAGGTGGACTACGTGTCATTAAAGCCTTTAATTCAGAATCACGCTTTTATAGGACTTTCAAAAACTCTACGGGCCGTTTTTTTAGATTCTCGAACGCGCTGTTGAATCGGCAAAACCTAGCTTCTCCTACCGGAGAGTTTCTAGGTATTCTCGTCATAGGGGTGCTGCTCTGGTTCGGTGGAAAAATGGTCTTGGTGGACAAAACCCTTGATGCGTCCTCCTTTATTGCCTACATGGGCCTGGCCTATAATATCCTTACACCTGCAAAGGCCATCAGTAAAGCTTCTTATGGTGTAAGAAAGGGAAATGCCGCCGCGGAACGTGTGCTCGAAATTTTGGAAACCGAAAATCCCATCAAGGAAAGGGAAAACGCCATTGAAAAATCTGACTTTGAAAAAGGGGTCTTTTTGGAAAACATATCGTTTAAATATGAGGACGAATATGTTTTAAGGAACTTTACACTTAAAGTTCCCAAAGGAAACACAGTAGCTTTAGTGGGACAATCGGGCAGCGGTAAAAGTACCGTTGCCAATTTGGTTACCCGCTTTTATGACGTAAACGATGGTGAAATACAAATTGATGGAACCAATATCAAAGCGCTAACTAAAAAATCATTACGGAATTTGATGGGATTGGTTACCCAAGATTCCATTCTATTCAATGATA
>JBCBZE010000258.1:0-5113 GCA_039815505.1 Bacteroidota bacterium
GTTCTTCCTTTTAGTAGTATTTTTTAATACTTATTCGCAAAATGAATATGCGATTACAGGAAAAGTAGTAAGCGGTCAAACAAAACTTGCGATTTCAAATTATACAGTTGGGATAGAGGGAACTAAGGTCCGTGCTAATTCTGATGTACTGGGAAAATTTACGTTAAGTACAGAACTCATGGGAGATTATATGCTGAGTATTGATGCCCCGGACTTTGTTTCCAAAAGAATTCCTATCACTTTGAAGGCCCAAACGCTGAATTTGGGGATTATATACTTAGAGAAGGATATTACGGTAGAAAAAACCGAAAATTTGATCGCCTTAACGGATTCAGATCTGTCGGATGACGAAACCACATCCATAACCTCAGGACTTTTGCAGGCTTCGAAGGACATTTTTCTAAATAGGGCAGCTTTTGATTTTGGACAGGCTTTTTTTAGGGTTAGAGGTTATGGCTCGGAAAATGGAAAAGTACTTATAAATGGTATTCCCATGAATAAATTGTTCGATGGACGTCCGCAATGGAATAACTGGGGTGGATTGAACGATGTTATCAGAAATCAAGAGTTTACCCATGGATTATCGGCTTCAAACTATAATTTTGGAGGAGTTTTAGGCACGACCAATATAGATACAAGGCCATCTGGTCTTCGCCCCGGATTCCGATTTTCTGTATCTACCTCCAATAGGACTTACCATGGTAGGTTAATGGCCACTTATAGCTCTGGAATCCAAGATAATGGATTATCCTATAGTATATCTGCCTCCAGAAGATGGGCGGCCGAAGGTTATATAGAAGGTACTTTATACGATGCATATTCATTTTTTGGTGCCTTGGAATACAAGTTTAATCCGAAACATAGTCTTGGCCTCACCTCCTTTATAGCCTCTAATCGAAGAGGGCGTTCAGCTCCCATAACAGAGGAGGTTTTTGATTTAGTGGGTAGAAGATACAATCCTTACTGGGGAAATCAGAACGGGGATATTCGGAATTCCAGGGAGCGCAGGATCCAAGAGCCCGTCCTGATGTTCAATCATTATTATACGTCCAACAGATTTAATTTAACTACAGGGATTGCCTACCAATTTGGAAAAAACACCCGAAGTAGATTAGGATATTATAATGCTCCCAATCCGGACCCTGTCTATTACAGATATCTGCCCAGTTTTTATATCAATAGCCCCATTGGGGCCAATTTTATTAGTGCAAATTTGGCAAGGGACGGTTTTTTACAGGACCCTCAAGTAGATTGGACCGAACTATACACGGCAAATTCAGGAGAATCAGCGAACGGAAGGGCGGCATATGTGCTATATGACGATACCGTGGAAGACAATTTACTAGCAATTAGTAGTTCGGGAAATCTAAAAATAAACAATAGGTTACAAATAGACTTCGGGGTCAATTACAAAAGTTTGAAGTCGGATAATTTTGCACAAATAAAGGATTTGTTAGGGGCGGATTTTCATGAGGATATCGATCCCTTTTCAGATACTAGAAATGATTTGAATAGTGACTTAACAAAGGAAAATGAAGAGTTATTTAATTATAACTATACAGTAAATGCAACAACTTTTGATGTCTTTGCCCAGCTTGGCCTTAACTTCAATAAATGGAATGGATTTATCTCTGGCGCATATACCCATACCGACTACCAAAGAGATGGTTTATTTCTTAATGAACGCTTCTTGGATAATTCCTTTGGAGCAAGTGAAAAAGTACAATTTTCCAATTATGGGTTTAAAGGAGGATTCACCTATAAAATTGATGGCAGACATTGGATAACCGCTCATGGAGGATACCTTATCAAGGCGCCCCTACTTCAAAATGTATTTGTTAATCCTAGGGAAAGTAATCAATTGGTTCCCGACATCCAAAGTGAAAAGATTACCACAACGGATGTCAATTATTTTATAAGACTTCCCCAGCTTACGGGAAGGATTACCGGCTTTTACACGCGATTTCAGGATATTACGGATATCAATTTCTTTTTTGTGGAATCCGGGGTAGGCTCCGATTTTGTGCAAGAAGTACTTACCAATCTAGATAAGCTTCATTTGGGAACAGAGTTGGGATTGGAGTATCAAGTATCATCCGCTGTAAAATTATCAGCAGTAGCAGCTATAGGAAAGTATGTGTATGCAAGCGACCCTAACGTTAAAATAAATTTTGATACGGCAGGGAATGAGGAAGATCTGATAAATGTTGAAGGGAATATAGATTTGGGAGTTGCCAACATCAAGGACCTTAAATTGGCTCAAGGACCACAATCCGCATATGCCTTGGGAGTGGAATATAGGGACCCCAAGTATTGGTGGGTGGGTGCGACCGCTAATTATTTGGGGAATAATTATACCAATATCTCTACCATAACAAGAACACAAAGCTTTTTTTTAGATCCAGAAACGCAATTGCCTTTTCCCAATGCCACAGAAGAGAATGTAAATAACTTATTGACGCAGATTCCGTTGGATAATTTTTATCTGTTGAATATAGTCGGAGGTAAGTCTTGGTTGGTAGATGGAAAGTACATTAGTGTTTTTGCAAGTATAAATAATGTATTCGATACAGTATTTAGAACTGGTGGATTTGAACAGAGCAGAAACGGAAATTTTGGAGAACTATCACAGGATAATGTAAGTGGTAGTCCCTCGTTCGGTCCAAAATTTTGGTACGGATATGGGCGCACCTTTTTTATTAACGTGGCCGTGAGTTTTTGATGATATTATGAGAAACAACAAATTTCTAAAAAATTGCCAACAAATAGCTCTTACCTTTCTAGTTTCCTTGGTATTATGGAGTTGTGTAGAGGATACCAACTTTGATGCTCCCGCGAATAACTGTCCAGATGATCTAACGGCCAATACCTCTTTTACCGAGCTAAAACTCTTATATACCGGTAATGTTACACAGATTCTGGACGATTTGGTTATAGAGGGATATGTTATATCCTCCGATGCTAAGGGAAATTTTTTTAGCGTACTTCATTTTCAAGACAACCCAACCAACCCAACCGAGGGTTTTCAGATAGAGATAGACCTTAGGGATTCCCATTTATTCTATGCACCGGGCAGTAAGGTGTTCATTAAACTCAAAGGACTTTATTTAGGGAATAGTGGTGGTGTTTTTAAATTAGGTGGTGTATTCAGTGCCTTTGGAAATCTTTCCGTGGGCAGATTGCCCGCCTTAAAAATTCAAGAACATATTTTCAGGGCCTGTGATGTAGTTACTGTCATTGAACCAGAGGTTGTGACCATTGACATCATAGACGATTCCATGATCAATACCCTAATACGATTGGAAAATATAGAAATTGTAGAGGAAGAATTGGGTTTGCCCTTTGCACGTATAAGAGAAGAAACGGAACGTACCCTAAAAGACTGTTTGGATAATGAAATACTACTGCTCAATAGTGGGTTTTCGGATTTTCAACAAGAAATACTTCCCGAAAGCAATGGGGAAATAACGGGGGTTTTGTTAAAGGATAATACGGATTTTCAATTGGTTATTCGGGATTTGAACGATATCAGCTTATCCAATGAACGCTGTGTGGAAATCATCGATGAATTTACATCAACACATATTTTTATTTCCGAACTGGCGGACCCCAACAACAATTCCGGGGCACGTTTTGTGGAATTGTACAATTCGGATAGTAACCCATTAAGCCTAAAGGGATGGAGCCTGCGTCGCTATACGAATGATAATACCGAGCTAAGTTCAATGATCGATTTATCGGATGTTGTCATAAATGCGGAAAGCACTTTCGTGATTTCACCCAATTCGTCAGAATTTGAAAATGTATATGGTTTTATGCCCGGTTTAGGTGTTTCCACAAATAGCCCGGCAGATTCCAATGGGGACGATAATTTAGAATTGGTAGACCCTTTTGGAACCGTTATAGATGCCTTTGGGGTCATAGGGGAAGACGGTTCTGGCACCAATCATGAGTTTGAAGATGGCCGAGCCCTACGTAATATGGATATACGTCAAGGAAACCCATTGTACACTTTTACTGAATGGACGCTTTATAATGACACTGGCGGTCCAGGCACCATGGATCGCCCCCAAAATGCCCCGGAAGATTTTACGCCCGGATTACGGAACTAGGGAAAATAAATAATTGGACTTTATCCCGTTTAGGTTTATTCTGCTTAAACCAGACCTGAGCAATGTATGTACTTCAACCTTAAAGCATTTTTAACACGTAGGGGAATTGAAGCTATGGCTTCCTTTATGCAGCTGCTCCTCTTTCAAAGAAAAAATACTATATGAACATTTTATACTTCAGTATCGTTGAAATTATTTGTAGCTTTATTCGCAATATTAATTTAAATAATTTCTTACATATGGGACATGGACCAAGTTTAAGCAACACTATTGCAAAAAGTGAAGCAGCAAGAGCTGCTGTTGAAAAAGCCATTCAAACCGCGGAAAACCAATTGAAAAACACCCAGGAAAGGGGTATGGAATATATCAATAAGATGACCCATAACGGTATTATAGAGGTTATTGCCACCAATAACAACTCTTATTCAAGATTTTCCGATAGTTATAGCCTAAGCAAGCTTGACGGAATCGTCGATGGTATTGTTGACACCGCCCAAGAATATTTAAACCCGGAAAACGAAGAAGCAAAAACCGCTGCGCTGGTAGGTTCCATTGGTGACGTTGTGAAATCTACCTTGGGACTTTTCGCCTCAAGCTCGAGCACGGAGACGCAATTGAGCATTGTTTTTAACCATGTTAAAACCAATGACGCTAACTATGTGGTATATTATGCCACCAATTGTATGTATGTTAATGCGCAAAATGCATGGGGTGGCAAGAGTATTACCGTTGTGGCCAATTCGTATATTTTTGCCCAGGTAGAGCCCAACGCGAGCGTTACGTATGCCGAAATTCTTCAGCTCAACTTAAATGCTTTAACACAGGCCATTAAACAGTATAATACATTCTTTAATGCCGCCACTACACAGGAAGAGTTGAATCATCTCAATTTTTATAAGGAAAAAATACAACTTCAGATGAACACCGTACAAGCAGAGATCAACAAGGAGCATGAAGAAAATGCAAGTTAATCGTACACCTGATCAGGGTACTTAAAAAAA
>JBCBZE010000176.1:0-7358 GCA_039815505.1 Bacteroidota bacterium
AACATTATGATCAGTGCGGCCGCCGAGGTAAAGCCGCTGATTACAGGTTTTGATAAGAAGTTTACCAAAAAACCCATTCTAAAAACCCCTAGCAACAACTGAATACATCCTACCAGAAAAGCCAAGAAAACAGCCATGATAATGTAATTTTCCAATCCGGAAATAGCCATAGCGCCCAGGCCGGAGGCTACTAAAAGGGAGTCCATGGCTACCGGCCCCATGGCCAATTGTCTGGATGTACCTAAAAAGGCATAGATCAAGATAGGAAAAAGGGAAGCGTACAAACCATATACAGGAGGGAGTCCCGCAATCATGGCATAGGCCATACCCTGTGGAACCAGTAGTATTCCCACAGTGATACCCCCTACCATATCCTTGGATAAATAACTCTTTTTATATTGGTGCAACCAATCCAAAAAAGGAAAAAACCTTTGCATTGGTCAAATTTACCATTAAATAAAGAAATTGGAAGTGACCTATATTACAGACCTTTGAAAAAACAAGGTCAACAAGGTAATTTCTACGCGGTAGCAATAAGGTTTACAGCTCCAAAACTTTTATTTGATTTCTATAGAGTTTTATTTTACCCTCCTGTTCCATTTTCTTCAATAAACGAGAGACTACCACACGTGATGTATGTAGATCCTGGGCAATATCCTGATGTGTGGTTTGGATAAGGTCATCATGGGTAACCTTTGCTTTGTCCTGTAGGTGTTTTAAAAGCCGCTCATCCAGTTTCAAAAACGCCAAGGTATCCACGGTTTCCAAAAGTTCCATCATCCGGGTATGGTAATTGTCCAGGATAAAGCGCTGCCAACTCCTATATTTTACCATCCATAGCTCCATTTGACGTACCGGTATCATCATCAATTCGGTATCGATTTCCGTAACGGCACGTATCTCACTTTTGTTCTTACCAAAACAACAGGAAAATGTCATGGCACACGTATCTCCCTTTTCAATAAAGTATAATAATAGTTCGTCTCCATGATCATCTTCCCTAAGTATTTTGATGGCCCCATTTAATACCAACGGAATAGCTACTATAGGGTCACCTATTTCCATAAGATGGGTACCTTGGTCCATCGCTTTATATAAACCAACATTATCAATCTCCTTAAGCAATTCGGGCTCAAAAAGATAACCATAGTTTTGTTGTAGCGATTCTCTCATTGTTCAATTACAGATCAGACCTTTATATGTACCTTAAACACCTTTTCCGAACTTTCCAAATATTGGAATCCCTCGTGTAATTCCTTTTGATCTACGGCATATGGATAAAAAGTGATCGGTTCTATACAAATCATATGGGGTACTTCTGTCCATAGCATAAAATTTCCAAAGCCTTCCGTTTCAATGGTAAGTTGGTTCTTATCCTTTAGGGTTATAGTGTCACAGTCGGGAACCTCTAAAGCCCTACTGCCCACATCAAGAACCTCTTCAAGACTTATGTCCCTTTCTCCAGCCACAAGTTGGGGATGGTCCATATACAGTTTAAAAGCGGGGTGATACCCTAGCATAAAGGGCATATCCTTTTCACCGGAAACGGTAAACGTAATTTCCAATTCCCCCTCCTTGAGTTCAAAGGCTTTTTGGAATTTAAAATCGAAGGGCCAAATGAGTCGCCTTGCCGTGGATTTTTCGGGAAACTTTGAATTGATTACGGGAGTACCTGCCTTATACACCTTTTCAAAGACCGCTTTCGTATCTGATTTGGAAGTCAGATCGTATGTTAATTCCCTCAGGTGACCATGTTGGTCCAATACTGCATAGGCCCTGGGAACCTGAATCCTAAAGTCGGCTTCATGGGTAGGTCCTATTATCGGGAACATCTCGGTATCGGAACTTCGCCAACCTGGACTTCCTTTTTGATGAATAAATTCATGTTGATCCACTTGATAACCGATTAATTCCCCGGCATCGATCTTTGCTTTTTGATTAAATAGTTTTAATTCTATCATCTGTCAATTAGAATTATTTCGAATTTAAGACCAATTGGTTAAACACCCCTAGTGGACAATCCACATAACGACATCTACTGATTGATAAGTCTATAAATCAATACTGCCGTGCGCTTGGTCAATGCCTCAATGGTGTTAAGATTTACTGTTTCTTGAGGCGTATGTGCACCTGAACCCATGGTCCCCAACCCATCAAGACAGTCTACATAAGCCGCCACAAAGGATGTATCCGCAGCACCTCTTTTTCCTGGATCATAACCCTTTACCTCTCCTTGATCCAAATCCAAACTCACCTGATTTAATTGATCCAATAATCCTAGATTACCCTCTGTGGGTCCCATGGCAGGATAACTGTCCGTAAAACTTATTTTAGCCGAGGTGTGCGGTAAATTATTGCTTACGATTTCACGCATCTTGGCCCTAGCGTTCTCTTTCTGTTCTTCGGATATAAAACGTAATCCTCCCCTTACTATGGCAGTTTGAGAAACTACGTTGCTTTTTCCGAAGGCATTTCCTTTACTCGTTGCCTTGTCAAAATCAACAAAAGTACCCCCCAATACAACTCCTGGATTAAAGGTAAGATATTCTTCACCGCGGACTTCATTATAAAATGCATTGAGTATTCTCGAAAGCTCAAAAATTGCCCCTGCACCTACCCTATCACTAAAAACACCTGAGGAATGTGAGCGTTTCCCCTTCACCTCCACGGACCATCCTGAAGCTCCTCTTCTAGCAACAGTAGCATAATTGAATCCGGTAGAAGTTTCAAAACCCAGGGCTATATCGCTTCGTTTTGCTGATTCAATAAGGTCTTTTCTGCTAATCTCCAAAGGCTTTCCCGTACTTTCCTCATCCCCGGTAAAGGCAACAATAATCTGTGCGTTGTTCAACAATCCATTTTCATGTAGGGCTTTCAAGGCATATAACACAATCACGTCCCCACCCTTCATATCATTACCTCCAGGGGCATGGGCTATACTATCGTTGATCTTTTCAAATTTTTGGAAAGGGCTGTCCTCCTCAAAAACCGTATCCAAATGACCTATAAGCAATAGTTTTTTTCCTTTAGTGCCGGAAGTTTCCGCAAACAAATGCCCGGCCCTGTTCAATTCTTCGGGCATCTCGATCCAAGAGGTTTTAAAATTAATTTCCTCAAATGCATCCTTGAATACCATACCCACTTCCTTAACACCTTTGGAATTTAAGGTGCCACTATTAATGTTTACTACTTTTTCCAAAAAGGAAATAGCCTCTCCATTATTTCTTTCTACGGTCTTCACCAGTTTTTTTTCAGAACGGGATAGTTTTTGGGCAGTTGTGGATGTTACAAGCAAGAACAAAAAAAGAAAGGGCAGGCAACGGTACATATTTTTCATTTTCTATACTTTGGAAACATAAAGATAACCAAGATATTAAT
Organism: Bacteroidota bacterium; assembly: GCA_039815505.1. Lineage (GTDB taxonomy): Bacteria > Bacteroidota > Bacteroidia > Flavobacteriales > Flavobacteriaceae > CANLWN01. The sequence continues at coordinate 3,379 of JBCBZE010000176.1, forward strand.
ATTTAAAATAGCTGGTTAAACCGTAAATATCAGTGAAGTGCACTTATAATATCATACTTGGTGATAATATGGTGTTTTCCGTCCCCAAGGTCTACCAATACGGCCTGGATATCCCTATTGATGAGTTTTGCCACTTCCTCGATGGGGGTATTCTTATCTACAACGGGAAATGGTTTTCCCATCACCTCCTTGATAGGTTTAGAGGCTATTTCATCATCTTCCATTATGGCTCGGAACAAGGTAGCTTCGTCTACGGAACCCACAAAACCATTGATGTCTTCAACCGGGATCTGGGAAATATTGTAGTTTTTCATTCGCTCAATGGCATGCGCCACCAATTCTTCGGTCTTCGCCGTAACCAAAGGTTGGTCCAAATGATCACTGATCAGATCAAAAGCCTTGGTAACCTCATCATCCAAAAACCCACGGTTTCTCATCCATTCATCATTGAACATTTTGCCTACATACCTACTTCCATGATCATGAAAAAGAACCACTACAACGTCATCCTTTGTAAAATGATCTTTTAACTGCAAAAGTCCTTTTACGGCGGCTCCGGCAGAATTTCCCAAAAACATGCCTTCTTCCTTGGCAAGGCGCTGAGTGAAGATAGCGGCATCCTTATCAGTGACTTTGGTAAAACCGTCTATGATACCAAAGTTTACATTCTTGGGCAGAATATCTTCACCAATACCTTCAGTGATATATGGGTATATTTCATTTTCATCGAAAATTCCGGTTTCATGGTACTTTTTAAAAACGGAACCATAGGTATCTATGCCCCAAACTTTTACATTTGGATTTTTCTCCTTTAAAAAAGATCCTACACCGGATATGGTGCCACCGGTACCAACGCCAACCACAAAATGGGTTACTTTACCCGCTGTCTGCTCCCAAATTTCCGGTCCTGTGCTTAAATAATGGGCTTTACAATTGGAAGGGTTGTCATATTGATTTACATACCAAGAGTTCGGAATTTCCTTGGATAATCTTTTGGCCGTTGAATAATAACTCCTAGGGTCATCGGGCGCAACATCAGTGGGGCAAACATATACCTCGCTTCCCATGGCCTTTAGGATATCCACTTTTTCCTTGGATTGTTTGTCACTGATGACGCAGATCATTTTATATCCCCTGACCACTGCCCCTAATGCCAATCCCATACCTGTATTACCCGATGTTCCTTCAATAATGGTACCTCCAGGTTTTAATATTCCGGCATCTTCCGCATCCACTATCATTTGTAACGCCATACGATCCTTTACCGAATTACCGGGGTTAAAGGTTTCATATTTTGCCAATACCAAACAAGGAAGTTCTTCCGTAAGTTTATTTAACCTTACTAAAGGAGTATTTCCAATGGTTTCCAGTATGTTTTTTGCGTATTCCATATCGGTTACAAAGATATAGGTTACTTTGTGATTAAAAAGAAAGAAAAAATTAAAACCCCTTTACGTTTTCTTTCTTATTGTCCTCGTTCGCAGATATGGCTATCGCCAAACTATTCAAATTTTATCGCCTTGACCGGAGTGATTTTAGTAATGATATAGGAAGGCACCAATAACATGAGCAAGCACAGCAACAACACCCCAATATTCAATAGGAGCACGGTTGGAACATCTATATACACCGGTATATAATCTATATAATATTCCTCTGGATTTGGAAATTTAAATATGCGATAGCTATCCTGAACCCACAGTACACCCAATCCAATAATATTGCCCCAAAACAGACCGATAGCAATGAGATAGGTAGCATTGTACAGAAATACCTTGCGAATACTCCAGTTGGCGGATCCAAGTGCTTTCAATATTCCGATCATCTGCGTACGTTCCAAAATCAATACCAACAGTGCTGTTATCATATTGATCCCGCCAACAATGATCATTATGCCTATGATCAAGGCAATATTAAAATCGAAAAGGCCTATCCATTCAAAAATAGTATAGTATTTATTTTTGATATTTTGAGTATCCAGAGTGGATAGGGTCTTGCCATAAATTTCATTGGTCTTTTGATCGATGTCATCAAAATGTTCCAGAAAAACTTCAAAATTGCCTACTTCCCTAGCGTCCCATTTATTCATCCGCTGAATATGACGTATGTCTATAAACACATAAGTACCGTCAAACTCTTCAAAACCACTGTCATAAATACCCACGATTTTAAAATTTCTTTTATTTGGAATTTGCGTGGCATCATCGTCTTTAAGAAAGAAGGTGAAAAAGGAATCACCCAATTTAAACTGCAACCTATTGGCCATTAATCTGGATATAAGTACTTCGTCGTTCAATTCCCCATTATATGTTGGCAATCTTCCCTCAACTACATACTCGCCAAAAACGTCCCAATTATAATCATCGCCAACGCCTTTTGCTATGATTCCTTCAAAAGTATCCTCGGTCCTAATTATTCCCGCTTTATTGGCAACCGCTTGTATGTGGGAAACTCCATTGACCGAAGTAAATTCTGGATAAAAATCCTGATCAAGGGAAACCGGTACTACGGAAACATCGGAGGTGTTATTATCGTAATTATAGATTTGAACATGCCCATTGAACGCTGCTATTTTTTCCCGTATTTTATGTTTTAGCCCAACTCCGGTAGCCATCGCCACAAGCATCATTATAATACCCAAAGCGATGGCCGCAATAGCTATTTTTATTATTGGTGCGGAAATACTAATTTTATGCTCCTTGCCCGTTATAAGGCGTTTTGCTATAAAAAACTCTAAATTCAATCGATGGCCTTTTTATCCAATTTCAAAAGTACAGTTTTATTATGGGTTTTGTTGTTCAACGCCTGCGGAAACCATAGGGCCCCGGATAAAAAAAATCTTGGGGCGGTCATAACGGGAACGGAAAAAAAAGATACCTCCATTATCGTTGGAGCGAATAGAACCGAAATATACCTGCCCATCTTAAAGCGTAAAAAAGTAGGTGTAATTGCCAACCAGACCAGTATTATTTTTAAGAATACCATCGATACAAAGCATAAACCGGACGATACGATTGATGAACCTTATACCCATTTAATAGATTCTCTAGTAAGTCATGGTATTGACATCAAAAAAGTGTTTGCACCAGAGCATGGTTTTCGTGGCGATGTGGATGCCGGGGAGGCGGTCGCAGACGGATTGGATACTAAGACTGGGTTACCGCTAATCTCGCTTTATGGTAAAAACAAGAAACCTAGTCCCGAGCAGCTTAAAGGTTTGGATATCATAGTTTTTGATATACAGGATGTGGGCGTGCGCTTTTACACCTATATTGCAACCCTACAATTAGCAATGGAAGCTTGTGCAAAAGCAAAGATCCCCATGTTGGTTCTAGACCGGCCCAACCCAAACGGACACTACGTGGATGGGCCAACTATGGAAAAGGAACATACCGGGTTTTTGGGAATGAACACTATACCTTTGGTCTATGGAATGACCATTGGGGAGTATGCAAGAATGATCAATGAAGAAGGATGGTTAAAGGAAGGTATAAGGGTAGACCTTACCGTTATTAAGAACAAGAACTATACACACGATACTCCTTACAGTCTACCGGTACGGCCATCCCCTAATCTACCCAACGATGTTTCCATAAACCTATATCCCAGTCTAGGTCTTTTTGAAGGAACTCAGATTAATGCAGGTAGGGGCACAGAGCATCAATTTCAACGCTATGGCGCCCCTTTTTTGGATAGTGTCAAATACGGGTTTCGGTATAGGCCCCATCCAAATTTTGGTTCTAAACATCCCAAGCATAAGGGTGAAATCTGTTATGGAAAGGATTTATCGTTGTTGAACACGCGGATGAGCAATGTGTCATTAGAATGGCTTATTGACGCCTATACCCATGCCAATGATCCAAGTTTGGTATTCGTTAAAGAAGGTTTTACCAAACATGCAGGAACGGAAAAACTGCAACGCCAAATAGAGCAAGGCCTTTCCGAAACAGAAATTAAAAAAACGTGGCAGGCAGATTTAA
>JBCBZE010000254.1:0-5280 GCA_039815505.1 Bacteroidota bacterium
AATATGATGCAACAAATAAAATGGTTTGAACGAAAGTTCAACTTTTCCTTTCAACAGAATATTTTTCCATCGATCATTGAACGACTTGACGGGACTTTCATGCGCTTAAAGACTAAAGTTGAACAAATTCCACCTGAATTGTTGGAGCTTAAATCAGATGGGAAATGGTCTATAAAAGAAAATATCGGACATCTAATTGATTTAGAACCACTATGGCAAGGGCGACTCAACGATATATTATCAAACATGGAGTATTTAAGGTCGACTGATTTAGAAAACAAAAAGACCGACATAGCTATGCATAATGAATCAGACATTAATGATTTGTTATTACAATTTCAGGATGTACGGAAAATGACATTGGATAAATTACTTGAACTCAAGGAAGAGGAAGTATACAAAACAGCTTTACATCCAAGGCTAAAAAAACCAATGAGAACAATGGATTTGTTTCTGTTTGTAGCAGAACATGATGACCATCATTTAGCTAGAATAACTGAAATAAAAACTACCCACAACAATGGCCATAAGTAATTGCCTATTCCCACCTACCCTTCGGCTCCCCTCAGGGCGGCGCTTCCAGAAATTCCTACAGAATTTCCAACTTGGTGTGTACCTGCCTGCCGGCAGGCAGGCTTGCAACGTTAAGTACTAAACCACACAACTACTCATAGCCTAACCGTTAGCTACAATAAGAACATATGAAGATTGCATATATACTTTTTGATGAAATAACTCTTTTAGACTTTATTGGATTTTATGACCCAATAAAGAATATTAAAACTAAAGGGTTTATGGAAAATCTGAATTGGGATTTGTGTGCAACCAAGAAATCGATAAAGGATAGTTTTGGACTAGAAATTATTGTCGATAAAATCAAACCTGATTTATCCGATTATGATATGATAGTTGTTCCTGGTGGATATGGAACAAGAGAACTTCAATACAACGCAGAGTTCATTGATTGGATTAAAAGTGCAGAAAATGTTGATTATAAAATTTCAATCTGCACAGGTAGCTTATTGATTGGTGCAGCTGGGTTTTTGAAAAACAAAACTGCAACGACTAACTTTAATGAATATAAATCGCTGGAAAAGTATTGCGAAAGAGTTGTTCAATCAAGAATTGTTGATGATAACAATACGATAACCGCCGGCGCAGTTGCTTCTTCATTAGATTTAGGTTTATACGTATCTGAGAAACTTGTTGGAAAAGAAAAAACGGAAGAAATACAACTAGGAATGGATTACCATCCCGAGAAATTTGAAATAATCACTGTAACCAACAAGGGTTAAAATTTATTGCTTGCGGATTTCCTGAATCGAAATCACGCGCAAAAAGCTATCTTTAGGTTCGGCCGGATTGTCCATCGGACGAATCACCGCAACGAACCTTTGCCCAGACCGTTAACCATAATTTTGAGAAAGTGATTAAAAAAAAATGTCAATATTGCGCATTGCCAAATAAAAAAATAACGTCTGAAAGTTATTTTTTAAAATTAAAAGAACTTGAAGGACATGTGCAAAACAATCTAATGGAATTTGTCTTCGGCGATTGCCCTTTGGAAAATCTTTCAACAGAGGTATCAAAAGAAAAAAAGTTTGCGTACTATCATTATTTTAAATGCAGGTGTGGCAACTTCCTCCGTTGTGGAATTAGTATCAGAAGCAGAAATCCAATTATTGAAATAATTACAAAGCTACCAGAGGATATATACTAATAAAGATGCTGTGAAAACTAAAACCCATTACCATTAAGACAAACAAATAGCTGCAATTGAACTTTTTTAGAGAAATCTGGACATATCCTGCCTATGAATCGATTGACAGTGAAAAATATTGGTTGAACTTGTAAAAGTTTCAATTAGGATTTATGCCCAAATTCACAGAATCTGTAGAGTGGGGCAGGTTTAATCTCAGAAGCTAGTGTTAGTAAATTTGAAAAGCTGGCAATTTCACACAAACCATAAAATTTTATTTCACTTTAAATAAAGATTCAAATTGGCCAATGAATATTGCCAGAAAAGAAAGTAGATCAATAAACAGTTTATATTATGATGTATTATGTTTCTGCGATTGAAGTCATAATTGCCTTGATCCCCTCTTTTGTTCTTTCTGATTTATTATTGAATTTAATCAGAAACAAACTTAAGATGGCTATAATTCATAGCTACCCTCCTTACCTGAATAATTTTAACTACATTTAATCCCAGTAGTATTTATTAGACTTGGCTTACTAAATTCAAATTTATTGGCATAACACTTCGCTCCCAAAGGTGTTACAAAACATTAATATAGTTTTTGAAATGAAATTAATACCGACTTTCCATGGCCCATTTACTTTTACATATACGCTGGATTTAAGAATTGTGAAACCATCTATTGACATGTGTTATATTCAAAGTCTTTGTATTTTACAAGCCCAGATAGCTAAATAAATGGAGGTTTTACCAAAAAAAGGTTTTAAGGGTTTAATTGAAAATTGGCATAGTGATTTAATCGCAGCGGTGAGCGTCTCACTTATTGCTTTACCTCTTTCATTAGGTATTGCCCTGGCGGCGGGTGCCCCTGCAATGTCAGGTATCCTTTCGGCAATTGTCGGTGGCGTCGTAACAACCTTTTATCGCGGTGGCCATATATCGGTCAACGGACCTGCCAAAGGCGTCATTGCGGTCATACTTTTAGGTATTGTAATGATGGATGATGGCACGGGTCAGGCCTTTAATTATGTCCTGGCGGCCGTAGTTGTTTCTGGCTCAATTCAAGTACTATTGGGATTATTGAAATTGGGCCGTTTAGCGGATATATTCCATTCTTCCGTGATTCATGGTCTTCTCGCAGCTATTGGAATTATCATTTTTGCAAAGCAAATCCATGTTGCAATGGGCACACATTCCGATAGTCCAAGCATCGTTCAAAACCTCATTGATGCCGTACTGTACTTACCTCAAGCCAATCCTTTTGTGGTGATCATTGCTTTGGTAGGCCTACTCTTACTATTGTTTCATTCCAAAATCAGTCATCGGTTTTTCCATATTTTGCCGGCGCCCATGTGGGTCGTTACCCTCTCCATACCGTTTGTTTATTTTTTCAATTTCTTTGATGCACATACGCTTTCTTTCTTTGGAAAGGCATATGATGTGGGACCAAATCTATTATTGGATATTCCAGACAATATCATGGATTCCATAATGCATCCCAATTTCGGTAAAATCAATACCATTGAATTCTGGACAACCGTATTATCCATTTTAATCATTACAAGTATTGAATCGTTGGCCATTGCCAAAGCAGTTGATAAAATTGATCCATATAGACGAAAGACAGACTTAAACAAGGATTTGACAGGTATTGGATTGAGCACGATCGTAGCGGGTTTGATCGGTGGTTTGCCCATTATTGCCGTGATTATTCGAAGTACCGTCAATATCCACAATGGTGCTAAAACCAAGTGGTCCAATATGTATCAAGGGCTTTTGTTGTTACTCTTTATCGTGGTATTAAGCCCAATAATGAGGCAAGTACCCTTATGTGCTTTTGCCATTTTACTCGTCTATACCGGATTTAAATTGGCTTCACCCGCCGTCTTTAAACAAATTTATAATCAGGGAACCGAACAATTAATATTTTTTGTCGCCACAATGGTTTTAACCCTTTATACCAATTTATTGATTGGATTACTTGGCGGATTGGTATTGGCAATGGTCGGTCACATGTTATTGGCAAAGATTTCCATACCTCGATTTTTTAAAATGGTTTATAATTCAGGGTCCCATTTGGTTATGGGGCAGGATGGTAGTTACGATTTAAAAATTAAAGGAATCGCCAATTTTTTAGGCATCCTAAAAATCGATAAGTTAGTTAACCAAATTCCTTCCGGTGCGGATGTCAATATTGATCTATCAGAAACAAGATTGGTTGGTATTACTTATATGGATTACCTGGTGGATTACTTAAAAATGCAAAGGAACACGGGTGGTAATGTCCTGATAAAAGGATTGGATTCCCATGTTTCGTCATCTACCCATAACAGGGCTTTAAAAATTTCTTTGAACAGTTATGCCCCTAAATTATCGTCCAGACAAACTAGATTACAAAATTTGGCAAATGAAAAAGATTATCAATACTCAAATGAAGTAGATTGGAACACCTCTTATCTAAAGAATTTTCACTTCTTTGAAATTAGACCTATTGAACGCAAATCAAATTGTCTCAAAGGAACATTTAAAGATTTGCACGTGTCTTGGGAAATTGCGGATGTAACTTTCAGTGAAGGTGCAGCTTTTACGGCCGAGACCTTTAATACAACGCTAATGATTTTAAAACTGAATAAAAAAATACCCGTGTTCACCATGGAAAAAGAAGGTGTATTTGAAAAAATATTTGACCGTGTAATGGCGTATACGGGCTATAAAGATATTGATTTTGAAATGTATCCGGATTTTTCAAAAAAGTTCTTGCTCATGGGAAATAAGGAGTCAGAAATCCGATCATTTTTTACAGATGAAATCATTCGCTTTTTCGAAAATCATCAAATTTATCGTTTAGAAAGTAATGGCGAGGCACTGGTCTTTTTTGATAAAATAAAATTAGCGAGGACAGACGAAACCATTGCGTTTATAGATTATGCCAAGGAATTGGCCATGCTCTTGGATGCAATGGATTTGGATATAGGCGTGGAAGACAAAATTGAAAAACAAATACCTAGCAAGCAGTAGATCGTGTCATCCGCTAATACGGGCACCAGATACCACCTATACTTTAGATGTAATTATGACCGTAAAAATCAGTGATGTAATGTACTTGGCTTTTAAGGAGGTAAGGCTATAGGTCAAAAAAGAATTTTTATTTCCAAAACCGCATATCCTTTATCAAAATTCCACGGTTAGTTTATTTTATCACATATTTTATTATATTTATCCGAACGTCCTAATCATTAGGTAATATGAAAACCTTATTGACTTATAAGGACTAACAATTGATATGTACTGATCGATATTATTATTTCGATTAATTTTGAAGAAAATTATTTATGACTTTAATTGAAGAAGCTGTTGAGTTTGAAAATAGGAAGATGAGCAATATGTCTACCAGCGACAGGGTAGAAGCTTCCAGAGAAGCAAAAAGACTTGTTTTATCTGTCAATGAAATCTACAAAGAAACCAAAGATCCAGAACTAATGGACCTTATGAAAAGGTTGACGGAAAAGAAAAAGAAAATAGATAAAAGGCTTAAAGGAAGGCCAGAAGCTTCTTAGTTATCCGTTAAACTAGCAGAAACG
>JBCBZE010000337.1:0-3750 GCA_039815505.1 Bacteroidota bacterium
AATACTGATTCCGTACTTATGGGCTACCGCTATAGATCTGTTATCTGGTTTATTACCAACATGATAGCCTGCGGTTCCTGCGGAATCAACATATATTTTTTCAGGATCTATTTTGCTTTTAAGAATACCTTCTGCCAATGGTGACCTGCATATATTCCCTAGGCACACCATTAAAATCTTGGTTTTCATGACAAAATTCAGGAAAATTTCTTGGTTAGATCATCGATGTATTTTCGGAACTGTTTGTCCGTTTCAGCAAGGTTGTCGACTGTTTTACATGCGTGTAGTACGGTAGCATGGTCTCTTTTGCCAATTTGTGAGCCAATACTGGCCAAAGAAGCTTTTGTAAATTTCTTCGCAAAAAACATCGCTAACTGCCTTGCTTGTACAATATGCCTTTTTCTGGTTTTGGATTGTAATGTAGCTACATCCATTTCGAAATAATCGGAAACGACCTTTTGGATATAGTCTATGGAGACCTCCCGTTTGGTATTCTTCACGAATTTTTCCACCACCTGTTGCGCCAGTTCCAATGTAACTTCCCTTTTGTTAAAGGAAGATTGTGCTATTAAGGAAATAATGGCCCCTTCCAATTCCCTGATATTGGTCTTAATATGTTTCGCTACATAATCTACGATATCATCGGGCATTTCAACGCCGTCCCTATATAATTTGTTCTTTAAAATGGAAATGCGGGTTTCATAATCCGGATTTTGTAATTCCGCGGAAAGCCCCCATTTAAATCGGGATAATAAGCGTTGCTCAATATCTTGCATATCTACCGGTGCCTTGTCCGAAGTTAGGATAACCTGCTTCCCATTTTGATGTAAGTGATTAAAAATATGGAAGAAAACATCCTGAGTTCCCGATTTGCCGGAAAGGAATTGTACATCGTCTATAATAAGAACGTCTATAAGCTGGTAAAAGTGAATGAAATCGTTCCTGGTATTTTTCTTAACGGACTCTATATACTGTTGCGTAAACTTTTCCGCTGAAATATACAATACGGTTCTTTCCGGGTACTTATCCTTTATTTCTACACCAATGGCATGTGCAAGATGTGTTTTCCCAAGTCCAACCCCACCGAAAATCAGTAAAGGATTAAAGGAAGTGCCGCCAGGTTTATTGGCGACAGCCATACCCGCCGATCTTGCCAATCTATTGGAATCACCTTCCAGAAAATTGTCAAAATTATAGTTGGGATTAAGCTGTGATTCAATCTTTATATTCCTGATACCGGGAATGATAAATGGATTTTTAAGTTCTGGATTCTTGGACTTAATGGGAACGTCCAATTCTTGGGGCGCAACGTTCGCCCGATTAGCACTAGGTATTTTTTCCGTAAATGGCTCTCTGTTGCCGTAAGTATTCTCCATTTTAATAATATACACCAATTTTGCATGGTCTCCCAATTCCTTGGTGAGCGCCACTTTTAAAAGTTTTACATAATGTTCCTCTAACCACTCGTAAAAAAATTTGCTGGGAACTTGTATGCTAAGCGCATTATCGGATAACTTTACGGGCTTAATTGGTTCAAACCATGTTTTGAATGCCTGCGGTTGGATATTATCTTGGATAAAAGCCAAACAATTGTTCCATACGGAATTTGCAGTAACACTCATACCTAAAGCCTATCTTATTTTGTTGGTTAGTGACTAAGTTAGTTGATTAAAAAAAAGATAGTATAGGACTATCTCTCTGGTGACGACAAATATGTGAACAAAAATTCTAAAAAAAAAATCATTTAGTATTGAATTTTCTGTTTTTTTTTCTCATGTTCAAACCTGTCGTTTAGGCATCCTTTAAATATATGATTTTTAGTTTAAAAAATATGAAGATTAACGAAATTTCTTTTAGGGTAAGGTACAGTGAAACAGACCAGATGGGTGTAGTATATCATGGCAACTATGCACAATACATGGAGATGGGAAGGGTAGAGTGGCTAAGGGCTCTGGGCATTTCTTACAAAAGTATGGAAGAAAACGGAATTAAGTTGCCTGTAATTTCCTTACAAATGAATTTTAAAAAACCAGCCCTTTATGACGACAAAATCAAGGTGGTTACCCTATTGAAAAAAACACCTTCCGTGCGTATAGAATTCGACTATAAAATCTACAATGAAATAGGAGAAATTCTAGTGGAGGCGAACACTGTTCTTGCGTTTATAAATATGAAAACAAATAGACCTGTAAAATGTCCGGATTATGTCTTGGAAAAACTTAATTCTTAATCCAATTTTTGTATTTTAAGTTGATGTAGGGCGGAAAAAATTGATATAATTTCATCTATCTTCTTTTTTCTGACAGATATGATATACGAACATTTTATTCCTAATTCGGGTGATGAAATGGTGAGTTTATGTTGTTTGATTATACGCATTACTTTTTCCATAAGTGCATACTCAAAAGAGAGCAAAAATCGCTGAACTATAACTTTTTCCACGATAGTACTATCTTCCAGTGCCATCTTCGCAGCTGTTTTATAGGCCTGGACAAGCCCACCAACACCTAGTTTGGTCCCTCCAAAAACTCGGATTACGGCGACGAATATATTGGTAAGTCCAAAAGCTTTTATCTGCCCATAAATGGGCATTCCGGCAGAATTGCTTGGCTCACCATCATCGTTTACCCTAAAATGTACGTTTTCAACTCCCAGCTGCCATGCATAGCATATATGATTGGCCGTATGATGCTTTTTTCGTAAAAGCTCAATATGCGCCTTTATCTCTTCCCTATCGTTAATGGGCACGGCATACCCATAGAACTTACTTTTTCTATCCTTGAACAAAATTTCGTTTGAAGGACCCGATATGGTCTTATATATATCCCACGGATCTTTTTCCATCAAAAAAAGGCTACAAGGAAAATGCTAAGTACCGCCAAGGCAATTCCTCCCCAATTCTTTGGACTTACCTTTTCTTGGAACAGTAAAATACCCAGAAGGGTAGAGCACATCACTATGGCCACATTGTTTATGGTAAAAATGGATGCACTAGTAAGCCCTTCATTGTTCAACGCTTTTAGCAAAAAGTAAATTGAAAAATAATTGGGTACACCAAGAACAATTCCTGCCATGATATTTTTAAAATTGGTTTTCAAAGGCGTACTAAAGCTTCTTGCTAAAATAAAAAATATCCCTACAGTGGCTGCCGAGGCGAACACGGTAGATGAAAATAGGGAGAACTCATCTTTGGAAATATAGGTTTCCTCTACATATTTAATACTGGTGTCTATAAGTCCAGATCCTAGAAACACCAATAACGGAAGAAGTAATGTTTCCTTATTTATTGCAATGGACTTTTCCTTGACCGAAGCAAAATAAACGGCGATCAACGCCAAAGCGATACCTATGACTTTTACGGCACTTAATTTTTCATTGTAAAGAAACAATCCAAATAGAACCGGTATTACCAAAGACATTTTAGTAGCGACCGAGGCAACCGAAACCCCTATCTTTTGGGAAGTTTTAGCCATAATGTTGAATACCAAAATAAAAAGGAAACCCAAGGCGAACGTCAACAAAAACCACGGCTTTGCAGGAATTTCCACTAGCGCTATATCCCCTTGATAAAAAAAAAGTCCCACCAGGCTTGCAACAACGTAATTGGTAATGATGGCATAGAGTGTTTCGACCTTATATATGGAGAAAAGTTTAAAAATGATAAATATTAAGCTTGAAAAAAGAATGCTTAAAGCTAAATCTAACATTTTACAATTTGGATTTAAGATGAATAACATCCTCTGTACCTAC
>JBCBZE010000238.1:0-5600 GCA_039815505.1 Bacteroidota bacterium
CATCCAAGAGACTAAATGGTGAAGCGACCTCATCCATTCGAATATCAATGACCGCAAAGGCATACTTATCATAGATGTCGTCATTCAGGTTTACAGCGTAAACAACTTCAGGGCCGCCATTTTTCTGAACTTTCAAATTATAAAATCCGGAATCGATCGGAACCGGATCATCAATCGTTTCGTCTACAAATTCGAAGTTTACAGGAACATTTTGTAGTGGATCAACACCTGTTATATTTATAGTCTTTATGACCGCGGTAGTTGAATCTTCCAAAACAAAGTTCACTTCGGTAATGCCGTCCGTGGGATTGATTGGAAAAATAAAATGATGCGGAAGTAATACCTTGTCCGCATCCGTTACAAATCGCTTATCATCTATATCTTCCCAATGTGTGGCATCCGAACCATCTGTAAATTGTAATGCCTCCCGAACAGTTCCTCCAAAATCGGTAATAGCTCCCATTTCATAGTCCAGTCCCGGTTGGTGTGGTTGAACATTTTTGGAAAGAGGCAATGATGTATAGGCGGGCACAACGGGTTCGTCAAATTCCTGCCCATCTTTGTTAGAGAAATAATGAATGGATGGCAAAGGATATCTGAGGCTCAAATTGGACATTGCCTCAAAAAACGGAAGCTTAGGTGAAACCGAAAATTCCAGATGAACAGAATCGTCCATGGCCAAGTCCGGTTTATAAACCAGTTCACCCGCTTGGATCTCCGAAGTTACCTGAACACCAACAATAAACCCTAAAGCGGTCCTGGCCATCATTAGTCGATATTCGCTCATTCTTTGGCGGGTAGTATCTGAAGGAATGATCTCAAAAAGATTTTTTACATCATATATGTTATGGGCTAATTTTTTACGTATCATTTCGCGCTTTTCCGCTTCATTTTTTTCGAAAAATGAGCTTCCGTCCGCAGAGGTCAGAAAGTAGTCGTGCAAGAACTGCACTTCAAATAATCGTTTAAATGTTATATTACTCATCACAATCCGCATTTAGTACTACCGAAGTATTCTTGATCTCCTCGATAACCGGAGCTTCAACGGTAGTATTTTCCTGAATCTTGACCAACCTTATTTTATACATCGCAAATGGCACCTGTTTTCCTCCAAGCGATCCCCATAAATGATTTATCTGTTCAAAGGTGAGCGTGTACAATTCCACATTCAATCGAATTTGATCTTTGGTCTCTTGAGGAATGTTATTATCATTGGAGATTGTGGTGAAGGGGGAGTTTTGGACCGTGAACGTTTTTTTGGCCTGAAAAAACTGAACTATCAATGACAGTCTATGTAGTGCAAACTCGTAAGCATCTTGCAAATCCTGTCCTAAAGTTGATGATATGAGTACATAAAGATTTAAAAACACGGCCGGCTCTATATATCGTATCCCATTAATGGTACGTACCGCATTACTGTTGTTTTTAAGGGTACTCTCCTCTTCGGAGTTTACTAGCGTAATTATAATCTTATTGCTTAAATCCGCCGCGGCATCACCTTCCATTAGCGCAATATTGTGCAGTATAACATCGTCCTGTATGATGGTGTCGCCCGGTCTTCTATTCCGAACGATATATTCGCTAAGCTCATCTCGCAACAGTTTTAATGCCAAACCTATCATGGGTCAGAATTTAATGATACAAATGGGGGATTTGTTACGTAAATAGGGGGAAGTTGCTGCCTTGAGGTAAACCCCAAGAAATATCTACGAGATGTTCCAGGGCAGGTATTTCTTTAGGCTGCCATGAACTATCCATGTGTGCAAGGTCAAAAAAAACGGGATGGTATTCAATCCCCTTTTTTGGGGATTTTTATAATAAATAGGATGCAATGAAACAGTGAATTGGATTATAGGGCAATAAATGATGAAGCCTTTTTTACCAAATGTGCCGTGTTTTTAACTTGGAATTTTTCAATAAGGTTTTTCCTATGGGACACGGCAGTATGGTTACTGATGAATAGTTTATTGGCAATCTCCTTGGAGGAATAACCATTGGCTATTAGTTGAAGCACTTGTTTTTCCCGGGGAGATATGGTCATTAACTTGTTCGTTGAAAAGCGGGCATTGCGTCGGTGGGAATCTGTAACAAAACAATGTTCTATTCGCTCCTTGTCCGATACATCAAAAAAATAATTAACAGCAAGGAAACGGCTTTCCAGCTCATGTAGGTGAACTTCATGTTTCACTTTGATTTTTTTACCGTAATAATCTACCATATGATATTGAAGGTTCGTCACTTCCATAAGATAGGGGGGTGTAAGGAAATTTATTATTTGATGCTTGATCGATGCTACTTCTTTGGCATCTACCAGTGAGAACCAAAAATCCCATCCACTTTTAACCAGGGTACGGCAGTTGTTCCCCAAAACGACTTTTAGTCTTTTGTTGCAATAAATGAAACGTTTATACTCCGGATGATAGATAGAGATCATTAGATTCTTGGAACATTCACAAGCATTGAGGATCTTTGAAATTTTTGATGTGGAATTCCGCCCTACAAGTGAAGGAGGTATGGGGATATTATTTTCTTCAATGGCGTTCATGGGTTGGGGTTAGTGACTTTAAATTACCAAAGAATTGATAGTTAGTAAGATAAAATTGTATAGGCTGGTTGTTTTCTTGTATGGGTGACCGTTTTTTTTGCGTCGAAATGTGCTGAGAAATGTTTTATCGACTTTAAGTATCTACAGGAAATAAGTTAAAACCTATCAGGAAAAAAACTTTTATGCTTTAGCGCCAAACTTTACAAAATTATTACTAATTTTCTGTCATCTCCCCCTCATATTGATAGATATGTTATCTACGTAGTTTGTTGAGCTGTTCCCTTTTGAACAAGTAGATAAATGAAATACATGTGGGGATTGAATTCCAACCCTCCGATCTAAATTAAACGATATGCGAAAACCCATCGTGGACTTGCACTGCCACCCATCCTTAAAACCCAATGGAAACGACGCGATACCCAATATTTGGGAAGCATATGAAAATAAAGAGGCCAAACGTTTATTTGGAAAGTTTAGTTTTAGAAAACTGTTGGTAGGCGGTATTGTGAAGCATATGGCAACGTATACCCAGTCTAATCTGGAAAGTTGTTATAAGGGGGACAATAGAGTGGTCTTTGCAACCATATACCCTCCTGAACGGCCTTTCTTAAAGCCTAGTAGACCTTTTTCCAGTGCTTCGACCGTTCAAAGAGCCTTGTTGCGATTAATTTTTGGAAAGACTTTGAAAAGGGATGTGGACAATAAGATCATTCAATTGTTAACCGGTTTTTCGCAAGCCCGGGCCGCAACATACATCAACGAAATATATGACGAAGAGGCCATAGATTACTTTGATAATGATTATGTAGGAGAATACAACTATTTAAAAGAAAGTCATTTAACATTTTCCAACAGTGCTGATTTTACCATAAAACCTAGCTTTAGGCTCATCAAAAATTTTGAAGAATATTCCAAAAACTCCAACAATAGGGAAGTCTTTGGAATACTTACGGCCGAAGGAATGCATGCCTTGGCCAAATACCGGAATAACGACTTGTTCAATGCGGAAAGTATAGATACACTTGCGCCGGAAAATCAAAAAAAACTGAAGCAGAGTTTTATTGGGAACATCAACCGCTTAAAGGACGCTTCCGAGTTTGAGTTTCCTCCTTTTTTTATTACTTTTTCCCATCACTTCAACAACCTTATTTCTGGCCATGCCAAAAGTTTTGCGGATGCCAAGAACTTTATAGTTCCCGGATTTTCCGATGTGTTTGATCAACGTAACGGTTTGGATAAGGGGATAACCGATTTTGGCAAGGAACTGATCAAGGAACATTTGCTATCTAGGGGCAATGGTCCCAGAATACTTGTCGATACCAAACATATGTCCTTGAATACCCGCGACGATTTTATTGAAATTATCCGTTCCTTTCACGAGGCCGGTGATCCCGTACCCATTATTTGTAGCCATACTGCGGTAAACGGTATTCCCACAAGACAGAAGGCCAGAGAGATCCCGGACCGCAATCGTTATGATAAGAACTCCTATGTGAGCCGCTGGGATATCAATATTACCGACGAGGATATCAGGGAAATTTTTGATACGGACGGTGTCATTGGCGTTTGTATGCACGACGGAAGGATGCCAGGAGGAAAGTTTAAAAAATTACTTAAGGAAAACTCCCGAAAATTGGTGACCGATGAAGCAGTGAAACGGCTACATGCCCAAATGTTCCTGACCAATATATTTCATATTTTAAAGGTTAACCTTCAGCATATCCGAAGACTTAATACGGAAAACCCCATAGCATCCATACCAGAAACCCAAGCTTGGAAAACAATTTGTCTAGGCACGGATAATGACGGTATAGTAGATCCTTTTGACCACTATAATACGGCCGAAAGGCTAGACGATTTTAAACTTCGAATTGCCAAAGCATTGCGTTTAAATGAAAAACCCTATATGAAGAAGTTCCGGGTACTGTCCCTACCTTCACAACAACCGTTTTCAGCTGAAGAACTATCGGATTTAATGCTGGGGTTTAGCCCCGAAGAAATTGCGGACAAGGTTTTTTCAGATAATATGATGGATTTCTTGGGAAAATATTTTACCGATGATTACTTATACGGAAACGGTGCCATTGTTTAGGAATGCTTCGAACTGTTCCACTCCCATAAATGTAGCGCCTAACAGAATTACAGCTCCATATAAAATGCCTTGGTATTTTCTTTGAAGTACCAACTGTTCTTTTTTTGGTTTCCAACGTCTCTTAAATCATATTCAAGGATAGGATTTACATGGTAATTCAGATTTTTCAGGGAATAAAACAAGGAAAATTGCTTGTTGTTTATATCATCTATAATATTCCCTAGATCAAGCCCTTTGATCTCTATTTTTTGTAATTCTATTTGGCGCGATTCAAGCTCAATCCGGGAACGCCAGCTAAAATTGTTAAGACTGCTATCTATACTTGGATTTGCAATCCTATCCTTTAAGGTAAGCCCCAAACGCTTCACAAATTTTGAGTCGGTTTTATGGGTCGATATAGATTCGGGCAGTTCACTTAAAGAGAATTTTGTCTGCTGCAAGTATTCAAGGTAGTACAACTGAAAGAGATACTGATAGTTCCCGTTTTTTAGCGGGTATTCCTTCATAGGTACCGCATGTTCGGCATATATGGAATTTTTAAAGGTAAGCTTTGCCTTTCGTTTGATCCGGTCCTTGCTAAGGATCGAAATCGTTATCGGGATGAGCTTTTTATAATTGATTTCATCGGCAAGGTTTTTTGTCCGTGATTTAAAAACATACTTGATCGAACCTATGGAGCGAAGCCCAAAAAAGTAAAAGGGAGCCACTACAGCGGCTATACCGGCCACTCCGCCGATAAGTACCGATGGTACGCTGCCCATGGCAAAACGGTAAAGACGCTTTGTTGACAACAGATTGATGATCCTTTCTACACCTAGGGCGTATAACTTGCTGTAAAGATCATCGGCAAACCTGTAGTGCTTGGAGTAGAAGGGAAGCTGCAATAACTGTCTTGTATAGCGGGCTTCAACCGTATTTAAAAGATCGCTTTTGAGAATAGGGCAATCATCTGGGTCTCTAAAC
>JBCBZE010000409.1:0-2368 GCA_039815505.1 Bacteroidota bacterium
AATGCTACAAAGTACATTAGGATTAAAAACCCTACCCAAGAATTTGGATAGTACCGATGGGCTGGCCGCTGCCGTTTGCCATTTTTACAACGAGGGTAGAGTGGAAGTAGGTACATCGTATACCGGGTGGGCGGCTTTTGTGAAACAGAATTCTGATAAAATCAATAAACAATAAACAATTACCAATTAGTTTAACTATTATGCAAGACAATCCATTATCTAATAAATCATATAGTTTTGCATTAAAGATAGTTGCGCTTTATAAAGAGATTACCCTTCAAGAAAGGGAGTTTATACTTTCTAAACAATTACTGCGATCAGAGACTTCCATTGGTTCGAATATATCAGAAGCAAATGGGGCAATCTCTAAAGCGGATTTTTCTGCTAAAATATCTATAGCATATAAGGAAAGCTTAGAAACAAAATATTGGCTGAATTTATTGAAGGATTCAGATTATATTTCGGCAAACCTGGCCAATAAATTAATTATTGATGCCGATGAGCTTTCCAAAATCATGTTTTCAATATTGAAGACAACAAGGATTAACAGTAAATAATGCCCATTGTTAACTGTTTACTGCTAATTGAACATTGAAATGAGTGGCATCTATATCCATATTCCTTTTTGTAAGCAAGCCTGTCATTACTGTGACTTCCATTTTTCTACCCAAACGGGGAAGAAGACAAAAATGATTGCAGCCTTGCAAAGGGAGTTGGAACTACGAAAAAACGAATTCCGTGATGACAAGGTACGGACTATCTATTTTGGGGGTGGCACACCATCGGTATTGGAAATCCAAGAAGTTAAAGGACTCATTAAAACTATATATGACAACTATACGGTTATTGACAGTCCTGAAATTACCTTGGAGGCCAATCCGGACGATCTCTCCAATGAAAAAATAGAACAATTGGCCTCATCACCGATCAATCGTTTGAGTATCGGTGTCCAGTCCTTTTTTGAAGAGGATTTAAAGTTGATGAATCGTGCACATAATGCCATAGAGGCTGAGGCTTGCATTAAAGCGGCCTCTAGATATTTTGATAATTTTTCCATTGACCTTATCTATGGAATGCCCCATATGACCTTAGAACGATGGAAGCAAAATATTGATAAGGCAATAGCGTTCAATATTCCGCACATTTCCAGTTATGCCTTGACCGTGGAACCTAAAACGGCCTTGGCCAGATTCATTGAAAAAGGAATTATAGCCCCAATGGATGATGAAGTGGCCCAGGCACATTTCTTTATGTTATCAGATGTGTTGACCCAGGCGGGGTATGACTGCTATGAGATTTCCAACTACGGAAAACCGGGTTATTTTTCGGAAAACAATACCGCTTATTGGCAAGGAAAAAAGTATATGGGTATTGGACCATCCGCCCATTCCTACGATGGTCACCGTAGGGGATGGAACATTAATAAAAACCCAAAATACATAAGGGCAATTTCGGAAAACCGTCTTCCTATGGAAGTTGAAATCCTTTCCAAAACAGATAAATACAATGAATATATTATGACGGGCTTACGAACAAGCTGGGGAGTTTCTTTATCAAGGATACAAACAGAGTTTGGAAATCAATACCATACATATCTGCTGCAACAGGCTCAGAAAAACATTGAAGAACAATTATTGTACATTGACGACGATACGCTATTGGTAACCAAAAAAGGTAAGTTTTTAAGTGATGGAATTGCCAGTGACCTGTTTATGCTTAAATTAGGATAATTTATAAACACCCTTAACGCAGTGCCGAGCTTTGAATTTTGAATAACGAAACCATTTTGATCGCTAAAATAAAAAACCATCAGATAGATTTGTCCAAACCCTTGGATATCTCCATTTCCATACGGGGAGATGCTTCCAATGTCAATGCTTGGTATCTGGACCATCCCAAGATCAAACCCCATGTGGAAGGCGATTTTAAAGGCAATGTATCCGCAGGTGCTTCAACAAACTTCAATAACATTTTCTTTAATCCGCATGCACATGGAACACATACGGAGTGTGTAGGGCATATTACCAAAGAATTTCATTCCATTAATAAGAACCTAAATCGTTTTTTCTTTTTGGCCGAAGTGGTTACCATAGCCCCGGAAAAATATCAGGACGATTTTGTTATTTCACGAAAACAGTTGCAGTATGCTTTGGGAAATAAAAAGAGAGAAGCTTTGATTATCCGGACATTACCTAATCTAAAGGACAAATTGTCCAGGCAGTATTCCCATACCAATCCGCCTTACCTTTTGGAGCAAACGGCTCAGTTTTTGGTGGAGAAAGGTGTGGAACATGTATTGATCGATCTTCCTTCGGTAGATAAGGAAAAAGATGGTGGAGCCCTATTGGCACATAAGGCCTTTTGGAAT
>JBCBZE010000429.1:0-2048 GCA_039815505.1 Bacteroidota bacterium
ACCTTTTCCGAAGCCCTAAGGTCGTTACCCTGCCAAGCTAATTTTTCGGCTTCCGGAAGCGAGAAGGTACGGTCATGGGCGGCCTCCCCAAAATAGGAAGAGAGATCTATCGTAGTGGAAGGTGTTCCATTGGGCCAGAGAGATGCCATGAGTTTGGATCTGGGCATAAACTTTAAAACCTCCAAATCACGATATTGGAGCAATTCTTTTAAGGGCAATAGCCATTTTTCCGAAACCTCTTTCACCAATGCATATCCATAAGCAGCTTCCTCATCGGACCGTCTCAATAGGTTCAATTGGGAACTTTGTAGCAAGCCCTCACTGATAGCGTTTGCTTTATGTACATGCAGACGTATGTCCCGTACATATTGAGCCTCAAGGGAATCCAGGGGATAAGCGGGTAATCGCACCTTCCATTTGGGGTAAAAATCAGTGGCGCCCAATGCCTTGAAAATCGTATCTGCCTGATGGTAGAACGAAGCGTTACGGGTCAATAATTTTGGCATCAACCCTTCTAAAAAAGATACGGAATCTCGCGAAAAAGATTGAAACTTGAGGGCAAGCAGGAACCCCCTACCCAAGGGTACCGTTCGTAGTTGGTCTTTAGTATCCCAGGACAGCTGCCATTTATTGACTTGGTCTTCCTTTCTGGTTTCCACACGTTCCAAAACACCATCCTTAAAATACCAATTTTCCTCTATTTCAGAATCTTTTCCCCCATATAAGGCCCACTGATCATGGGCAAGTCCGTCACGGAGAAAACGTCCCACCAATGTATTTTGAGTGTCTTCAATTTGAAAGCTTCCCTGGGGGATGCCATTTTCAAAAGTGATTTTACTCGTAAAATCCGTTCCAACTATTTCGGAACGCTCTAAACTGTTCACAAAAATATGCCATGTTCCATCTGGGCGTCCCTGTAGTAAAGTACCCTTTATTCCCTCTTGTTCGCCATTGATCAAAACACGATACTGATAGTCCACCAACTCGGACGTATTTCCTGAAGTAAAGAATCCGAAGTTTAGCTGCCAAGGTCCCTCAGGGAGGTTGTTCTTAAAATTGCCCTTGAATAAAAAAGACGTATCCTTCTTTCGTAAAAGGGATTGTACATCGGATTTTTGTAGTAGAAAAGGACCAGTGCGCACAGTATCGCCTTCGGTGATACGATAGTGATATACGGCATCGCCTTTATAATTCGCAATCTGAAGTGCCCCCCTATAGGTATCCTCTTGCGATAGCACACTTGTAATGGCCAATACAAGTAGCAGGACCATAAGGTATAAACCTCTTACCGTTATTCTAAAGGATATCATTAGAAAAAAACTGTTTTAGGTGTTGGTTACGAGGTATAATACGAAAAATTGTAAACTTTGGATTTCCAACCCCATTTTTTTAATGAAAACATAGAAGATTTATTCTTCCATTCCAAGTATTGCACTCGCCCATCTCTATACTTCTGAAAGTTTGATGCAATCAACCGACTAAGGAAATATGGAGATAAAAAACACTATTTAACCGTATCCAAATGTTAGTACGCTACATATATCATGAAATCGGGAATCCTTAAAATAATCGGTCTTATAGCTTGCATTGTTTTCCAAAGTTGCAAGATTGCCGATTTAAGAACTGCCCAAATAAGCAGTACTTCTTTGCTTAGGGAGGAAAAGGCCATTATGTTATTAACACGGGCCATTGACATACAAAGCTATGAAAAACTGGCGGCGGCCCATACGTATACCATTACCGCTAGAGATGATTGGAAAGGGCTTTTCGCTATTGCAAATCCTTTGCCCAAGGACAATGAATTAATGGAAATGCGTTTCCGTCCAAATTCTTTTGATGGGCAGTTCAACTATTATGGAAACGGTACCGTCTATGGTGTTCAGTCCTTTCAATTCTATAAAATAAAACAGAAAGATACCGTTTATAAAAAAAAGAAAAGCGTGGTTTTTACCTTACCCGCTATTCAATATTTTTTTGAACTACCCTTACGGCTCAAAAACGCTCCAATTTTAAAATATGCCGGCACAAAAGAATTCGAGGGTTCGGAA
>JBCBZE010000255.1:0-5265 GCA_039815505.1 Bacteroidota bacterium
ATCCATGAAAGAGACCACTGATTATTTTACTGCTCTTTTGGAAAAATATAAGGATAAGTTGAACGCATGAGGAAGTTATTGACCATATTGCTCCTAATAAGCTTGGTGGGATGCTCGGGACCGGTACCACGTAAACCGGTAGAAGTAAAAACGGGTAGTTTTATTAGGGAATCGGTACAGCGTAACAAAGATTTGTTGGCTCAAGAGCAAAAAAAGATTCAAGATATCATCGCCAAGGATAGTCTACATACGTATCTGGCAAGCGCAAATGGAACATGGTATTATTACCATATCAAAAATGAGGAGGCCAATTATACCCCACAGCCGGATGACCTGGTCACCTTAAGCTATAATTTGGTAAGTTTTGCCAACGACACCATATATACCAATGAAGATATAGGTATCGTAACCTATAAAGTAGATAAACAAGAATTTTTTCCCGGCCTTAGAAACAGCGTTAAGCTTTTAAGGGAAAATGAGACCGCTACCTTTCTATTTCCCTCTGCCATGGGGTATGGCTATCAAGGGGATAATGAAAAAATTGGTCCTAATGTACTTTTGAAATCAACTATTTCCATAAAAAAAATCGTAAAACAAGAGGATAGCATCCAAAATTAAATACATACTTATGAAACATATGAATAAAGCCTGCCTAACACTTATTGCAATAACCATGATATTGATGAGTTGCAAATCTAGCCAAAGGGCCGACTTGGGCGATGGTCTTTTTGCGGATATACAAACCAATAAAGGGGATATTATATTAAAATTGGAACATGAAAAAACACCAATAACCGTTGCCAACTTTGTTTCGCTGGCGGAAGGCACCAATCCTTTTGTAAGTGATCAATTCAAAGAAAAAAAGTATTATGAAGGTGTTATTTTTCATAGGGTCATAAAGGATTTTATGATCCAGGGCGGAGATCCAACGGGAACTGGCAGCGGAAGCCCGGGCTATAAATTCAAGGACGAGTTCAACGATTCCCTAAGCCATTACAAAAAGGGAATTTTATCCATGGCCAATTCCGGGCCAACTACCAATGGCAGTCAGTTTTTTATCACACATAAAGAAACGCCCTTTTTAGACGGAAGACATACAGTTTTCGGCGAAGTGGTAGAAGGATTGAGCGTAGTGGATTCCATTGCCAACGTACCCACTTCCAAAGAACCGGCAAAGAGGGATAGACCAACAACGGATGTGGTCATGAACAAGGTAGAGATTATTCGCAATGGAAAAGCAGCCAAAAAGTTCGATGCGGTGCAAGTGATGACCGATTATTTTGCCGAAGAGGAAGCAAGGGTTAAAGCCATGGAAAAGATGAAGGCCGATTTTGTTACGGAATTCGCCCAGCAAAAAGAGGTAGCGGAAGAACTGCCATCGGGCTTAAAAATCTATTCGTTGACCGCAGGAGATGGGGAAAAACCCAAAGTAGGACAAAAAGTATTGGTGAACTATGCAGGTTGGCTCACCAATGGAAATTTGTTCGATAGCAATTATGAAGATCTTGCTACTAAATTTGGCAAGTATGATGAAAGAAGAAAATTAGGTGGTGGTTACAATCCAACTCCCATGCCCTATAGCCCGGATGCCAGTCTTATCGCAGGCTTTAAGGAAGCATTGTTGTCCATGAAAGTGGGCGATAAGGTAAGGGTATTCATTCCACCACATTTAGGATACGGTCCACAAGGGGGTGGACCTATACCACCCAACGCGGATTTAATCTTTGATCTGGAAATTACTGGGCTAGCAGAGTAATATTTATATACCGCTTATTGAAGTCGAGAGCCTTAATCCCTATCATTAAAAGGCTCTCGACTTTTTTACAATGGGCAATTGACCTTTTATTAGGTACACTTTTACTTTTCAGGAATATGTTTTAGCACCTCTAGAACAAACTTCCAAAACTTCTGCACCGAAGAAATACACACCCTTTCATCCGGGGAATGGGCTCCTTTTATGGTAGGTCCAAAACTAATCATATCCATATCGGGATAGTTTTGTCCTAAAATACCACATTCCAGCCCTGCATGGCAGGCCACTACTTTCGGTTTTTCCTTAAATAAACCGGTATACCGTTTTTCCAAAACTTTTAAAATAGCAGAATCCGGATCTGGTTTCCAGCCGGGGTAGTCTCCCCCAAATTGCACTTCAAAACCGGCCAATTCAAAAACGGATTTCAAGGAAGTGGCCAAATCCATTTTAGCAGAATTCACGGAAGAACGAGTTAAACAGCCAATTGTAATTTTTCCATCTTTTACGGCTACCCTAGCTATATTGTTAGAGGTCTCTACTAAGTCCTCTATTGAAGTACTCATGGCATAAACACCGTTCTTAGCCGAATAAATAGCTTTTAGAAATTTTTCCTGTGCCCCGAGACCCATAACTTTTTTAGGTACTTTATCTAGCGTACAGTCTATGTTCAATTCCGGTTCTACAGGCCCTAATTCATCTTTAATGGTTTTTATCCACAGCTGGAAATCCGTTTTAAACGAATCCGCATGTGCCTTATCTACTACTATTTTGGCATAACTTTCCCTTGGAATGGCGTTCCGCAATCCCCCACCATCGATTTCTGAAATACGTATGTTATACTTCTCGGTTCCATTGTATAATAGCCTATTCATTATTTTATTGGCATTGCCCAAACCTTTATGAATATCTATCCCGCTATGACCGCCTTGAAGCCCCATAACTTTAATTACGTAGGCGACGACTCCTCTAGGAATTGTTTTCTCGTTATAGTTCCTGCTTGCGCTAACATCTATTCCACCAGCGCAACCAATATCTATCTCATCATCCTCCTCGGTATCCAAGTTCAATAATATCTTACCCTGCAACACATTACCTTCCAACCCCATGGCACCCGTCATTCCTGTTTCTTCGTCAATGGTAAAAAGAGCTTCCAAAGGGGGGTGGGGAATATCCTTGCTTTCCAATAATGCCATAATAGTAGCTACGCCAAGGCCATTATCCGCACCTAAGGTTGTACCTCTGGCCTTTACCCAATCCCCGGCAATATACATTTCAATACCTTGGGTGTCAAAATCAAAGTCCGTATCGGCGTTTTTTTGATGCACCATATCCAAATGGGATTGGAGGGTCACGACCGGCCTATTTAACAAACCTGCTGCAGGTTTTCTAATAATTACGTTCCCGACGGCATCTTTTAGAGTTTCAAGTCCTAGGGAATTTCCAAAATCCAACATAAATTGTATGACCCGTTCTTCCTTTTTTGATGGCCGGGGCACGGCATTAAGGTCTGCAAATTTATTCCAGACCGGTTTTGGTTCCAGCAAACGCACTTCTTCATTCATATAATTAAGTTATCTTATTCCCAAAAATACATATAGAAAAGGGACTTTGGATCATTAATACCTATTTTTGATGTAATGAATTCAAGGCTAAAAAACGGTATTGCACTTTCCCTTATTCCACAAATCATACTGGTAAAGTGGCTAGGGAGTTATCCTGAATTGATAGAAGCATATTATAGTAAGGGGGTATACCCGGTGATTTCCGGTTTTTTCAGATCTATTTTAGGCTGGGTCCCATTTTCTGTTGGTGATATAGTCTATGCCTCCCTACTATTTTTGGCCATAAGATATCTCTATCTAAAGCGGAGTTATATTAAGCAAAGGCCCCAAATTTTTTTAAGAAATATGGTTGTAGTACTATCTATAGCATATTTTACATTTCATTTGCTATGGGGCCTCAATTACTACCGGAAACCCATTTCCGAGACTTTACATATTACGGAAACGTATTCCAAACGGGAATTAAGTGTTTTTGTAGAGAATCTCATAAAAAAAACAAATAAAATTCATTTGAGTATCACGGCAGACTCCCTAGAAAAAGTGGAGATTCCGTATAATCAAAGTGAAGTGCGAAAAAAAACCGTTCAAGGCTACGAAAAACTTAAGAAAAGGTTTCCCTTTTTAAAGTATGAACGCCCCAGTTTAAAAAATTCCGTGTTTAGTGTTCCACTCACCTATATGGGGTATGGGGGTTACCTAAATCCTTTTACCAATGAAGCCCAGGTAAACGCTAAACTACCCAACTTTAGATTTCCCGTCGTCTGTGGCCATGAGGTAGGTCATCAAGTAGGATATTCGGCCGAAAACGAGACCAATTTTATTGGCTATCTAGTCACTGCCAATAATGATGATATCTATTTTCAATATGCCGCAAACGCCTACGCGCTAGGTTATTGTTTAAGTGCCATTAGACGAAAGGACGTAGCCGCTTTTGAAAAATTATACTCCCAACTAAACCTGGGCGTAAAGAAAAATTTTCAGGAAATAGCCGATTTTTGGGAAGCGCATGAAAACCCTTTGGAGCCCGTGTTTAAATCCGTATTCAATTCATTTCTAAAGATCAACGATCAAGAGGATGGGATTAAAAGCTATGGCAAAGTAGTGGCCCTTTTGGTAACCTATCACAAAAAGCATCCGCTGTAGTTTTTAAAAATGACGCACCGATCTTACGATCAGAATACTTCATTCATTTTTCATTAAATTAACTATGCATGTAGAACCATAACAAATAGTAAATCTTTTTTGTTCAAGAACTTAAAGGGTTTAAGGAATTGGTTCGCGCCCTTGATCTCCTATTGCCCTTTAACCTTTACAATTTTGGCCATAGCGGGTCTTGCAAAAAAGTCTTCGGATATAGCGGTCTCCTTCAAAACCACGTTCTCAAAAGAAACCGTACTCTTAGCTTCCTTTATATCCCTATCGTCATAGGCATGCCATGTAATGGATTTAGGAAGCATTACATTGGATACCTGCATCCAATCATTATAGCGAATCCATTTCACATTTTCTGACACTTCTCCTGTTCTATAGGTAACGGTGTAGCCCAACCAAGCCATTTCATAGGTTTCAGGGTCATAATGTACAAAGTACTCATCCTTGGGCGAGGTTCCTACGTCGGCATTATAACTTATTCGGATACCCGGATAGGATTTGTCTTCGAACACCAAATCCGATGTATCACTATAAATAATACCATCATCAGCGATAATAAAGGGCATGGCATAGAAATAAAACATGAGGTTATGATAAAATACCGCATCTCCTTTATAGGTTTCGTTTACATCTAAAAGCCAAACATGTTCACCATCAAAACCCATAGAAAAATCTGGAGTATCTATTCTATCCTTTCTAGAATATAAGTTAGTAGTATGTGTTTCTTTATTGCTGGATTTTGGCATATCATAGATTAAACTTTGCTTGTTCTTCCAATTGGCCAGTCCGCCGTGGGCA
>JBCBZE010000241.1:0-5547 GCA_039815505.1 Bacteroidota bacterium
CATTCTGCGGCTAAAGGGCAACAACTGGACGATCACTATTTTGGCGTAATTCCCAATAGGGTCCTAAGCTTTATGAGCGATTTAGAAAAGGAATGTACTAAATTAGGAATTCCGGTCAAGACCAGGCATAACGAAGTAGCTCCGAACCAATTTGAACTGGCTCCGGTTTTTGAAGAGGCCAATCTGGCGGTAGACCATAATCTATTGCTCATGGACGTTATGGAAAAAGTGGCCGACAAACATAGTTTTAAAGTACTTTTTCATGAAAAACCATTCGCTGGAATCAACGGCTCTGGAAAACATAATAATTGGTCCTTGGCTACAGATACGGGCGTCAATCTTTTAAGTCCCGGCTCCACGCCTATGAAAAACCTACAATTTCTCACCTTTTTTGTAAACACCATAAAGGCGGTGAACAACTACGAGGAATTGTTGAGATCTTCTATTGCTTCTGCAAGTAATGACCATAGATTGGGCGCCAACGAAGCCCCTCCCGCTATATTGTCTATTTTTATCGGTACGCAATTAAGTAAGGTTTTGGATGAACTGGAAGGTGTTTCCCAAGGGAAGTTATCTCCACAAGAGAAAACCGAGTTAAAATTAAATGTAGTTGGGAAAATACCAGAGATCCTGTTGGATAATACGGATAGAAATAGAACATCGCCATTCGCTTTTACCGGAAATAAATTTGAAATGAGAGGCGTAGGGGCCAAGACCAATTGTGCCAAACCCATGACCATTCTGAATACCATAGTTGCCAAGCAATTGATCAACTTTAAAAAAGAAGTGGATACTCTTATAGATAAGAAGAACCTTAAGAAAGATGAGGCGGTCTTTAACGTATTACGGGAATACATCAAAACTTCAAAGAGAATTCGTTTTGATGGCGATGGGTATAGTCCTGAATGGGAAAAAGAAGCAAGAAGAAGGAAACTCAGCAATAATAAAAACACTCCCGAAGCTCTAAAAGTATTGAGTTCCAAGGATAGCATAGCACTCTTTAAATCCATGAAGGTCATGAGTGAGATCGAGGTAAGGGCCAGGCAAGAAGTGGAATTGGAAGCATATATTTTCCACACCCAAATAGAAGGGCGGGTGTTTAATGAAATAGTTACCAATCATATTCTTCCAGCTGCCATTGAGTACCAGAATAATCTCATTAAAAATGTAATGGGGTTAAAGGATATCTATGGCGCGGCACACAAAAAACTTTCCGAAGGGCAGTTGACCATTATAGAGCATATTGCCGAACATATTGTTGAGGTTAAGAAAAAAGCCGATGCCATGGCCGAAGCCAGGAAACGGGCCAATGCCCTAAAGGGTGTGGATAAAAGGGCGGCGGCCTACTGTGATAATGTAAAGCCCTATTTTGATGAAATACGGTACCATTGTGATAAATTAGAGCAATTGGTGGATAATCAGTTATGGCCATTGACCAAGTATAGGGAGTTGTTGTTCATCAAATAATGAATTTAACAGTAAGCTATGTGCTCTATGAAATGCACCGGCTTGGTCTTTAAAATTTAAAGATTGTTTTTTGTGGACTTTAACTATGGATTCCCCTATTTTTGCTGCAAACCTCAAAAAAATGACCGCATCCAATAGCGAAAGATACAACTTAAGGGGAGTTTCCGCTTCAAAGGAAGATGTACATAATGCCATCAAGGATATTGATAAGGGGCTCTTTCCCAACGCTTTTTGTAAAATTGTTCCGGATTACCTTACTGGTGATGAAGATTTTTGTTTGGTCATGCACGCGGACGGTGCGGGAACCAAGTCTTCCCTGGCGTATATGTACTGGAAGGAAACAGGGGATATCTCCGTATGGAAAGGTATCGCCCAAGACGCATTGATCATGAACCTAGATGATTTAATTTGTGTAGGTGCTACGGACAATATAATGTTATCCTCAACTATTGGCCGGAATAAAAATCTAATTCCGGGAGAGGTTATCTCGGCGATTATTAACGGTACGGAAGAGCTGATTTCGGATTTAGGGGACCATGGTATTACCATACATTCCACAGGTGGTGAAACAGCCGATGTAGGTGATTTGGTCCGTACCATTATAGTGGATTCTACGGTAACCGCACGTCTTAAAAGACGCAATGTTATAGATAATGCCAATATATCTGCGGGAGATGTAATAGTAGGTCTGGCTTCTTTTGGACAGGCTTCTTACGAAAAAGAATATAACGGAGGAATGGGGAGTAATGGACTTACCTCTGCCCGTCACGATGTTTTTTCAAAATATTTATCCGAGAAATACCCTGAGAGCTACGATGCGGCCGTACCCAAGGCATTGGTGTATTCTGGGGGTAAGGCATTAACGGACATGGTTCAGGATTCTCCTTTGGATGCCGGTAAATTAGTGTTGTCCCCTACGAGAACCTATGCACCGATCGTAAAAAAAATATTGGAAAAGTACAGCTCGGCGGATATCCATGGTATGGTCCACTGCAGTGGCGGGGCACAGACAAAAATCCTTCATTTCGTCGATGACCTGCATATTATAAAAAACAATCTATTTCCCGTACCTCCCCTATTTAAATTAATACAGGAACAATCCGGTACGGATTGGAAAGAAATGTACCAGGTCTTTAATTGTGGACATCGTTTGGAACTTTATGTAAAAGAGTCGGTGGCACAGGATTTGATACATATCTCCCAGAGTTTTGGTGTTCATGCAAGAATAGTAGGTAAAGTGGAAGAAAGTACTTCCAAAAAACTAACTATAAAAGGCGAATATGGCACCTTTGTATATTAAGGTATACGAATACCTCATTTCAAACGTTGTTTTAGTAGCTAAAACCCCAATTTGCTATGGAAAGAAAAGAATTTTTGAAAACCTTAGGTGCCGGAGCTGCATTTGCTTTGGCTTTTCCGTGTATACACGGATGCTCCAGTGATAGTAATGACGATGTGGCACCGGAGGACATGAAACCCGTACCTACAGGTATTGACTTTACTATTGACTTAGATGCTGCAGAAGGAGCCGGACTCCAGAACAATGGTGATTTTATTCTTAAGGATTTTGTTGTCGTCGTAAAAAATCTAGAGGGAGATTTTGTTGCTGCCAGTCAGGTATGTAGTCATCAGCAGACAGAAGAAGTACGTTTCCTAGAGGAAAATGGCGGAATTTTTAGATGTTCCACCCACGGCGCAAGATTTGACCAGCAAGGCACACCGTTGAATAGCATTACGCCCAATCCATTAAAAATTTTCAACGTAGAACTAACGGGTTCTATGCTTCGCGTATTTGAATAGTGTAGAGTTCACCCAAACTTGGTTACAATGAAATATACTTTTTTTATCCTATCGCTATTTTTCTCTTATGCCCTTTTTGGACAGCACTGGAACGAAAGTTATACGGATGCTTTACAGTTTGCCAAAAAAGAGAATAAACCAATTATATTGGTTTTTTCCGGTTCCGATTGGTGCCCACCATGCAAGAAGTTGGAGAAGAAAATCTGGCAATCCGAAGAGTTTAAAACATATGCTGCTAAAAATTATGTATTATACAATGCCGATTTTCCAAGAAAGAAACAGAACAAGCTTTCGGAGGAGAAAATGACAGCAAATAAACAGCTTGCAGAGATTTATAATCCCAAAGGGCACTTTCCTTTGGTAGTCGTTATGGATCAGGGAGAAAAAATCTTGGGTAAAACCAGTTATAAAAAAGCAACTCCAAATGAATATATAGCGCATTTAAATTCATACATAAAGTGAAATTTAAGGTTTCCCTATGCTGTATTTTTTTTGTCCTATTAAGCTTTGGACAAGAAAATTATGTCACTGTTCATCGGAACATGAAATTAATGGGAAGCAGTTTCGAGATTACCGTTGTAGCTGCCAATGAAGAAATAGGATATATTAATATAGAGGAGGCAGTAGCCGAAATTAGCCGTATAGAAAAGATGATATCCTCGTGGGACGAGGAATCGGAAACAACGCGTATCAATAAAAATGCAGGCATTAAACCTGTAAAGGTGAGTCTAGAACTCTTTAAATTAATTGAGCGCGCCAAACAAATTTCCGAGATTACCGATGGGGCCTTTGACATTTCCTATGCATCCATGGACAAGATATGGAAGTTCGATGGGTCTATGAAATATCCTCCTACCGAAGGGGAAATAAAAAAATCCATTGCCAAAGTAGATTATGAAAAAATTATCCTTGATCGGGACGCCAGGACGGTGTACTTAAAACAGAAGGGTATGAAAATAGGTTTTGGAGCCATAGGTAAAGGCTATGCCGCGGATAAAGCGAAAGAGCTTTTGGTATCCAAACAGGTGAAAGCAGGTATTATAAATGCATCTGGGGATTTAACCACTTGGGGTACCAAAACAAGTGGCGAGAAATGGTTGATCGGTATTGCCAACCCTTTGAGCAGGGACAAAATATTTTCCTGGTTGCCAATTGTAGAATCTTCGGTGGCTACTTCAGGGAATTACGAAAAATATGTGACTTTCAGGGGTAAGCGATATTCTCATATTATAGACCCCAGGACCGGTTATCCAACTACGGGTATCAATAGTGTATCCATTTTTTCCAAAAGCGCCGAACTTTGCGATGCACTTGCCACTTCGGTTTTTGTCATGGGCAGGGATACGGGTATGGCACTTATAAATCAGCTGAGGGGTACCGAGGTGATTATCGTGGATTCCAATAACAAGATTTATAAAAGCAATGGTATTATGTTCGATAACAATCCATAAATTTGACCTATGAAAAAAGTGCTACTGATATTACTTTTTGCAAGCTTTTGTACCTCATGCGTTGTGGTCAGGGAATATGAAAAAGTGTATGTCAACGACGAAGAAATGCAGTTGTCCGCTAAAGGTATAGAGCGGTTCGAGACCAACTTTCAGATATATCGGGAAGCCGCTTCTGGTGCAAATGGTGGGAAGACCGGAGGAGGGTGCGGTTGCAACTAACGTAATCACAATGCTAATAATCTGATCCAATAAAACAACTAGTACGTCCCTTGAAAAAAACGGCTTTCTTATGGCTTCTCCTCGTCTCCTTTTGGGGGTTTTCCCAGGCAGGTAACACAACCAGTTATACCAAGAGGGTTTTGGAGACCGCCGAGGTGGATTTACTATTCAGTTATTATAATCAGGATGGTAACAATGCCGCGGTTACCGGGGGAGAGGGTACAGAAGAACTTACGGATGCCACCTCTAGTATCGTGGTACGAATACCTATGAATGAAGATGACATACTTACCGTGGATATAGGGATATCTGCCTACACTTCTGCATCATCAAGTAATGTAAACCCCTTGGATGGCAATGCCAATGATCCGGTAAGTCCGTTCATAGCTTCTTCGGGTGCTTCTAGAAAGGATGAATTGACCTATGTTAAACCAACCTATCAGCATAGTTCCGGAGATCGTAATTCCATATGGACCGCAAATGCATATGTATCAAATGAGTACGATTATTTCTCTATAGGTTTCGGAGGGGGGTATACCCGTATGTTCAATGAAAAAAACACGGAAGTCAGTGTAAATGCGCAAGTGTATTTTGACCAATGGAACCCGCA
>JBCBZE010000266.1:0-4946 GCA_039815505.1 Bacteroidota bacterium
GGAAGTTTCATCTCTGACTATTGGCTAACAACTAATAACAAAATAAAAGCTATGAAATTACATTTAAAGATATGGCGTCAGAAAGATGCAACCTCTAAAGGCCAAATGATAGACTATCCACTCAACGGAGTTGAGTCCGATATGTCATTTTTGGAAATGTTGGACGTTTTAAACGAACAATTGATCAATAAGGGTGAAGACCCCATTGAATTTGATCATGATTGCAGGGAAGGAATCTGTGGGATGTGTTCCCTACAAATTAATGGTCAACCCCATGGCCCCGATCGAAAAATAACCGTTTGTCAATTGCATATGCGAAGTTTTAATGATGGGGATACCGTCGTGATAGAACCGTTTAGGGCAAAAGCTTTCCCGGTAATCAAGGATTTGATCGTGGATCGAAGTGCTTTTGACCGTATTCAGCAAGCCGGTGGTTATATTTCCGTAAATACATCTGGTAATACGGTAGATGCCAATGCTATTCCTATTGAGAAAGACATGGCGGACAAAGCTTTCAATGCTGCGACATGTATAGGTTGTGGTGCATGTGTAGCCGCTTGTAAAAATGCTAGTGCCATGCTTTTTACCTCCGCAAAAGTGTCCCAGTTCGCATTATTGCCCCAAGGCCAAGTAGAGGCAGCAGATCGGGTCCAGAATATGGTTAGGCAGATGGATTTGGAGGGATTTGGCAATTGTACCAATACCGGAGCGTGCGAGATTGAATGCCCAAAAGGTATCTCCTTAGAAAATATAGCCCGTATGAACCGCGAATACTTAAGTGCAACGGTAAAAGGATAGCGTTCTATACATGCCGAAATAAAAAAATCCCAAACTCCTATAACAAAGAGTTTGGGATTTTTGTTATCTTATTATATGCCTAAAGATTATTCGGAAAAACCAATCAAAGTCCCTCGTTTTAACGAGGCGTCGGGTTTTTATACTACTCCTGAGCGTTCTAAAATCATGAGTAAAATTAGGGGTAAAAACACCAAACCAGAGTTAGTCTTTAGGAAAGCACTTTGGAAAGCGGGGTATAGATATAGAATAGACTATAAAAAATTGATAGGAAAACCGGATATAGCCCTTAAAAAGTATAAAACCGTGGTTTTTATCGATGGTGAATATTGGCATGGGCATAATTGGGAGGTACGTAAGCTCAAAATAAAAACCAATAGAGCATTCTGGATCGCAAAAATTGAACGCAATATGCAAAGGGACCGTGAAGTGAATGCGGAATTAAAACGTTTGGGATATACGGTGTTCCGCTTTTGGGAGACGGAAATAAAAAAAGAGCTGGAAAGCTGTTTAAAGAGGGTAACCATCCATTTGGAAACAAAAAAGTAAAAAGACGGATCCCCTAGTCTACTTGCTTCTTAATAATCACGAATAGTTGCTTTATCTCCTCTAACCTCAATTCGAAATCTGGAAATTCTGGGGAATCATTTAGACTATGGCATAGGATAGTTCCGTTTTTCTTATCATAGGCAAGGATCTCTTTGCACATAATACTTTCTCTATATACAATAATCCAATAGGCCCCAACAAAGTCCCGAAGTTTTCGTTTTAGTTCTTTCTTTTTTACCAATTTCCCCAGTACTATAGCTTTTTGAGGTATCCCATTTACCTGTCCATTATCCATGGAATTATTTGAAATTTCAAACGCGGTATAATGAGCTACAGAAACTTGGTCCACCACAAAACCAACTTTTGAGCGAGTATCCAAAAACGTACTGGCCCCATAATTTTTTATATACCCCTCTTTTTCCTTTAGGGTTATCAAAGGGGCCGAAAGTAAATATTTACCGGGTCCCAGTTTGCGAATTTCATGGCTTTTTGCAGATGATCCGTTCTGCTTATCATAAATGATATCCGTTTCGTTCACTTCTCCGGCATATAATTGGCTTATGGTAACATCAAAATATTGTGCAATCTTTGTAAGATTTTTATTGGGTATATTGGCATCTTTCCTCTCATAAAGCTGAATTGTACGTAGACTAACACCTATTGCGTGGGCTAAATCTGTTTGACTTATATTTTTTTTACGCCTTAATTGCTTTAATATAAACATAATGTTGTAATTTGCGTAATAATCTTACATATTTTGTAGAATATGTAATTATAATACATATATCTGTAATCCAATTACAAACAAATATAGTAAAATACGCAATTATATTGTGCAAAAAGAAAAATAACATACATCCAATAAGCGTTTTAATCGTGTTTAAACAATATACCGTCTATACCAGTATCTTAAAAACCCTTTAAAATATGTTCGAAGAAAACCAATATGGAAAACCTATCAGCGAGAGACTATCAACGATTTTAAGAAGAAATACCTCTAAAGACGATTTTGCCAATATTGCCGCCCATACAAATATTAGCTTTTCTACGATACGAGACGTTGTTTATAGGACCAACAGCCTTACAAAATCCAATTCCAAGGCTATAAAAAAATTAATCCACATTGCTTTCGAAAACTCCATGGCAAGACAATTACAGGCAGAAAATGATAAAATCTTCCTTGACAGAATTATGAACCCTTAGCTATATTCGTCTTATACTAAATTTATCGGAACAGTAATCATAGGTTATTTTATTACATTTATAGTTCTAAATAACCTATAATGCCTACCGCAAAGCATAAAATAGTTTCTAAGTTGCCCAACGTAAAGACAACTATTTTTACTACCATGGGTAAACTGGCTAAACAACAAAAGGCCATCAACCTCTCCCAAGGGTTTCCTAATTTCAAAGCTGACCCGGAATTAGTGAATTTGGTGAACAAAGCCATGGTAGAAGGTTATAACCAATATGCCCCTATGGCAGGTATTTTTTCGTTGCGAGAAGTCATTTCACAGAAAATGGAAGCACTTTACGGCATAAAATACCATCCGGAATCTGAAATAACCATTACTGCAGGTGCCACCCAAGCCATTTACACCATTATTTCCACCTTTGTTGGTTACGGTGATGAGGTCATTATCTTTAAGCCTGCATATGACTGTTATGAGCCGGCCATTGAGGTGAACAATGGAATTCCCGTGTTTATAGAATTGAAGGGTAAAGGGTTTGCTGTGGACTGGACTGAATTTCGTAACAAAATTACACACAGGACAAAAATCGTGGTTATCAATACCCCACATAATCCAAGCGGCACGGTATTATCCAAATTTGATATGCTACAACTGCAAGACTGTCTAAAGGATACGGATATTATTGTGGTAAGCGACGAAGTGTATGAACATATTGTTTTTGATAATAACCAACATGAAAGTGTTGCGCGATTCAACGACTTGGCATCCCGAAGTTTTATCTGTGCCTCATTCGGAAAAACATTTCATACTACAGGTTGGAAAATGGGGTATTGTCTTGGTCCAAAGGAATTGATGTGTGAATTTCAGAAAACCCATCAATTCAATGTTTTTTGTGCCAATCACCCCATGCAAAGAGCTTTAGCGCAGTATATGAAAAAACCAGAAACTTATTTGGGACTTAATAGGTTCTATCAGGAAAAAAGGGACTTTTTTCTTGCTGCTTTGTCCAACTCGCGATTTAAGTTTGTTCCGTCCCAAGGAACTTACTTTCAATTATTGGACTATTCTGATATTTCCAATAAAAGCGACATCGATTTTGCGAAGTGGCTGACCGTTGAACATAAGGTGGCGAGTATTCCAATATCTGTGTTCAACATAGGGAAAAAGGATGAAAAACAGCTTCGTTTTTGTTTTGCAAAAACAACGGAAACACTATTGGAAGCCGCATCGATTCTTAAAGGTATTTAATGCTATAACGCTTCACTGACCTTGGTCATAAAAGCTTTGATCTTATTGGGTTCTAGCCACCTGGTCACTACAACCAAATCGTTATCCGTATCCACGACAATAAAGTTGCCCCCAAATCCTGCGGCATAATAGATGTTTTCGGAAAGCTGTTCCCAATGTCTTGCTCCTTTTTTGTTCAGCCACCACATATAACCGTAATTTACATTGGGTGTAGATGGTTCTATTGCCTTTTTTATCCAAGATTCGCTGAGCAACTGTTCCGCTTTCCACTTGCCCTTATTAAGAAACAAAAGTCCAAAGCGGGCCATGTCTTCTGTATGTATGAACAATCCAGCTCCAGAATGTCCCCCTCCGGTAACAGATTTCATCCGTACACCGTCAACCTCGGTCCAGGCATTGTCATATCCAAACCAGCGCCAAGTAGTCGATGCTCCTATCTTATCCATCAACTCTTCTTTTAAGACCATGGGTACCGGTTTTCTCCAAAGGTGGGTTAAAGCATATGCCAATAGGTTTACACGAACATCATTATATTCCATAACAGTTCCAGGTTCGTTATGTTTTCGATATTTCCAATCATCAATACCGCCTTCTTTGGGCGGTCTATCCGCCCAGTCCTTTACACCCCAAAGCTCACCGGACCAATCCGAATTCTGTTGTAACAGATGCTCCCAGGTAATCTTACCATTATGTACGCCATTAAAAGTACCGTCCCATATATAACTTTTTACTTTATCATCGGTGTCCACAAGAAGTCCTTTATCCATGGCGAGTCCTGCAACAGTGGACAAAAAACTTTTGGTTACGCTAAAAGTCATATCCACACGTTTCGTATTTCCCCATTTTGCAATGATATATCCATTTTTCAAAATAACTCCTGCAGGGCCTCCGCGTTTTTTGGTAGGACCTAAAATTTCATGGAATGGCTCTCGCTCAAAGCCTTTTATTATGGCCAATCGCAGGTCTCTAGATCCTGAATATTCATTTTCCTTTGCAAAATCCACAGCCTGCTCCAGTTTTTCATGATCAATCTTAAAACTTTTAGGGTTTTTTTCTTCCCAAGCAGCATTCTTGTCAGGAAAATAATAGGTCTCTTGCGTATATGAAAGCCCGGTACAAAATAAGGCTAACATCAGGAATCGTAATACCGTCATTTTTTAA
>JBCBZE010000025.1:0-19292 GCA_039815505.1 Bacteroidota bacterium
ACATATGAGCAAAACAATGCAAATATTCTCTATTACCCATCTACCGCAAGTGGCATCCAAGGGAGATTACCACTACAAAGTGTATAAAAAGGATGACGATGCCATTACCCAGACCAAAATGAAAAAACTTACCCAAGAGGAAAGGGTTGTGGAATTGGCCGAAATGCTTGGTGGCAAGACGTTGTCAGATTCCGCTATGGCGCATGCCAGACAATTATTGAATTGAATTTGTAATTTGAATTTTGGGGCAAGACGTTTTTAGGTTGCCCGTATCATATCTATTTATAACTTTTTTAGATATCTTTGACCGTTAAAGAGAACC
Source organism: Bacteroidota bacterium (assembly GCA_039815505.1). Classification (GTDB taxonomy): domain Bacteria; phylum Bacteroidota; class Bacteroidia; order Flavobacteriales; family Flavobacteriaceae; genus CANLWN01. The sequence goes on from JBCBZE010000025.1 coordinate 323, forward strand.
AAGAACACAACAAAAATGGCATACAACTTATTAAAGGGAAAGAAAGGAATTATTTTTGGCGCCTTGGATGAAAATTCCATAGCATGGAAAACTGCTGAACGCGTGCATGAGGAAGGGGGCACTTTTGTATTGACCAATGCTCCTATTGCACTGCGTATGGGCCAAATTAAGCAGTTGGCGGAGAAGACAGGTTCCGAACTTGTTGCTGCGGATGCCACCAATGAGGAAGATTTGAATAATTTGGTTACCCGATCTATGGAAATATTGGGTGGGAAATTAGACTTTGTATTACACTCCATAGGGATGTCCGTGAACGTGCGTAAAGGACGTGCCTATACCGATGAGAAATATGATTTTACGGCCAAAGGATGGGATATATCGGCCTTGTCCTTTCATAAAGTATTACAATCTCTTTATAAGGGGGATGCCATGAACGAATGGGGCAGCATCATAGCCCTTACCTATATGGCGGCCCAACGGACATTTCCGGATTATAATGATATGGCCGATAATAAGGCATATTTGGAATCCATAGCCCGTAGTTTTGGCTATTTTTTTGGTAAGGAAAAGAACGTAAGGGTAAACACGATATCACAGTCTCCCACACCTACCACGGCGGGACAGGGTGTAAAAGGTTTTGATGGTTTCATCAATTATGCCGATATGATGTCTCCTTTGGGCAACGCTACTGCGGACGATTGTGCGGATTACACGGTGTCACTGTTTTCGGATTTGACCAAAAAAGTGACGATGCAGAATCTTTTTCATGATGGTGGTTTTTCAAATACGGGTGTAAGTCAAGAAGTCATTGATCATTTTACGGAAAAATAGGACTGGAACGTTTGTATTTGAAAATACCTGTTCTGTTTCGGCACATCCAAGGACTATAATTTCTTGATGCTAATTTCACCATAGTGTTTGAAGCGGCATTTTTGATGGTATTTGTTTCATGAGTTTATTCTTTTCCATAGTAGTACCTGTTTACAATAGGCCCAATGAGATACGGGAACTGTTGGAAAGTCTGTTGGCATCTACCTATACCCAACCTTATGAAATTGTAATCGTGGAAGATGGATCAACGGCTTCATCAGAGACGGTAATTACGGCATTCAAGGACCAACTTCCCATTACGTATCTAAAAAAGCATAATACGGGACCGGGAGATTCCAGAAATTATGGAATGAGAAATGCCAAGGGCAACTACTTCATTATTCTGGATTCCGATTGTATGCTACCACCGGGGTACCTTAGTACGGTGGGGGAAGCCCTGGAAACTGATTATGTACATTGTTATGGTGGGCCAGATGCGGCGCATAACTCGTTTTCCCATATACAGAAAGCCATTAATTATACCATGACATCTTTTTTTACGACCGGAGGAATACGGGGTGGTAAGACATCCACGGATAGGTTTCAGCCAAGAAGCTTTAACATGGGGATTTCCAGACAAATTTTTGATGTTACCGGAGGTTTTGGGAACATCCATCCTGGGGAAGACCCAGACTTTGTCCTGCGAATTTGGAGCAAAGGGTATACTACCAAACTTATATCAGGAGCGTATGTATACCATAAGCGAAGAATAGATTGGCAGAAGTTTTACGATCAAACACATAAATTTGGATTGGTACGGCCCATTCTTAATAAATGGCATATGGGAACGGCCAAAATAACGTACTGGTTTCCCAGTCTTTTCTGTTTGGGGTTTTTGGCATCCCTTTTAATGCTTGTCCTTGCCCCATCCCACTATAAATTCTGGTTTATAGGACTGTATCTGCTATATTTTGGAGTGATTTTTATAGATGCCTTACAAAAGACAAAAAATATATCCGTAAGCTTTTTGGTGTTAGTGGCCTTGCCAATTCAGTTCATTGGTTATGGTTATGGTTTTTTAAAGTCGACTATCTTGGTTAATTTTAGCAAAAGGGAACCGGAAATCCTTTTCCCCAAGTTGTTTTTTAAAATGAAAACCTAAATATGATCAAGCGAATAAAAAATGGACTTAGTAAAAGAAAGGTAAAAATATTTTCACTCTTTCTGTTATGTTCTGGTCTGGCATGGTTTTTAAGCAATCTATCCGAACTGTATACCCACAGGGCCACGTTTAACATGGAATATGTCAACATCCCGGATAGCCTGCTCCTTACCAAGACATCGCAAGACAAAATAGATGTAAAACTTCGGGCCAGTGGTTTTCAGTTTTTATGGTTCAACTTTCTTACCAAAAAGATAGCGGTTGATTTATCGGCGATGGAAAGTTTGGATTCAAGATATTTTGTTACCCGTGGCATTTATAAAAAGCAGATAGAAAGGCAACTCGCTAATTCCATGTCGTTGTTGGAAATTGATAGTGATACCTTGTTTTTCGATTTTTTCAAAGTTTATACAAAGGAAGTTCCGATAAAACCTGTACTACAAATAAGCATGGCACAGAATTATTTATTGGATGGCAAACTAAACATTGACCCTAATACGATCAAGGTAACGGGTCCTAAAAACGAAATCGATACGCTCCATGTGGTGCGAACGGAACCCATGGTGTTGCCCGATTTAACGTCGGACTTTTCAAAGAGACTGGTCATTCCAAAACCGGAAAGTTTAAAAAATACCGCTTTTTCGCTACAAAATGTCAATATTTCCGGTAAGGTATCCCGTTTTTCGGAAAAAATAATAGACGTTCCCGTAGAAGTCATAGGAATCCCGGAAGGGACAAGTATCAAGACCTTTCCCAATGTGGTATCTATCTTGTGCAAAGCGAAAGTTACAAGATTGAAAAAATTAAATGCAACAGATTTTCAATTGGTGGCGGATTATACGGCTATTGAAGGTAGCGGTAAAACCATGTTGTTGGCGCTTGTACGTGAACCGGGCGATATACATAGTGCCCGCCTTTTGGAAACCCAAGTTGAATATATTTTGAAGCGAGAATGATGATTGTAGGACTTACGGGAGGTATAGGAAGCGGGAAGACCACAGTTGGTAAAATGTTTAAGGAACTGGGTGTTCCCGTATATAATTCAGATGTAGAAGCAAAACGATTAATGCACGCTTCAAAGGAAGTAAAAAAGGCAATAATCGGATTGTTGGGAAGCGAGGCCTATAAAGGTGAAGAGTTAAACAAAAAGTATATTTCCGATACCGTTTTTAAAGATGCGGAATTGCTTCAAAAATTAAACGACATTGTACACCCCGCAGTCAAAAATCATTTTAAGGGTTGGGTAAAAAAACAGATAAGCCCGTACGTTATTCAGGAAACCGCCCTCATTTTTGAAAACTCCTCCCAAGAATTTTATGATAAAATCGTACTTGTGACCGCACCACAAAACATTCGTATTCAAAGAGTTACCAAAAGAGATGGAGTTTCCAAAAAAAATGTCATGGAACGGATAAAGAATCAGTTAAAGGATACTGAAAAGATAAAATTATCAGACTTTGTTATTAAGAATACGAAGCTAGAAAAAACAAAGTTGATTGTAAGGCAAGTTCACTCCGAACTCCTTAATTTATCAAGCTGAACCTTAAATTTTAACATTTTTGTTAAGGTTTGGTTAAACAAGCAATCCACTAGATGTTAAATTTCTAATTTTACGAAAAGATGAACAAGAGGTTATTTATCCTTCTGGTTGTATTAATGAGTCTTTCCTTGGTAGGAATTATACTAGTTCAAGGGTATTGGATAAAACAATCATTCGAGGATAAGGAGGAACAATTTTCCAATGTGGTATCGGAGGTGCTGAACGATGTTACCCATAAGATAGAGGATGGTGAAAGAAAGGACTATTTTGATCGGTATTTTGAACAAACGGATAGTCTTGGAAAGCCGCAGAGCTCGCACTTAAACAATCTCTTTTTTGTTGACCGGGATATAAATTCCAATGAAATTCTTTTTTATTCCCATGGAATACTGGAAGAAGACTATAATATAGCATCGACGTTCTTTGACAATGGTTCTGGTTCGGATACCACAACCATTAAAAGTTTTACCAGTAAACGCACAAAAACCATTTTTAAGGAAGATTATGGTTTGGATGGAAAACAATATCGGCTCACACCAGTTCAAAAATTGGAAAAAATTGGAGGCTTGTCCGCAATGGAGAAAGCACAATTCGAGGATGTATTTGGGGAGTTGGCCAAAACAGTGCCGATCCATAAGCGGGTTTCCAAACAAAAGATAGAATTACTCATAGATCGGGAGCTCGAGAACAAAGGATTGGATATTGATTTTGAATATGGGGTCTATAGCAAGGGATTACCGACCAAAGTAAAATCCAGACGCTTTAAATTTGCCAAGAAATCGTTGTATAAGGCACCTATTTTTAGGGATAGTGAAGGAAATACTGATTTTTCATTGTTAATTTCCTTTCCCAAGAAGAAAAAGCTGCTGTTTGGTTCCATTATGGGGATGGCCATATTATCATTATTGTTTACACTGATCATTGTAGTTGCCTATGCCGGAGCTATTTATCAATTGATCAGACAAAAACAGATATCGGAAATCAAGTCCGATTTCATCAACAATATGACCCATGAATTCAAGACACCGATCGCGACCATAAACTTGGCGGTAGAGGCGATTAAAAACCCCAAAATAATAGATGAGAAGGATAAAGTACTGCGCTATTTGGGAATGATACGGGACGAGAATAAACGTATGCACGCCCAGGTAGAAAACGTATTGCGGATTTCTAAATTGGAAAAGAACCAGTTGGATATTAGTAAGGATAGGGTAGATGTACACGACATTATAGGGGATGCGGTAACCCATGTAGAGCTCATTGTAGGTGATAGGGGCGGTTACATAAATACACATTTGGATGCCGACCGATCCGAAGTACTTGCCAATGATATGCATTTTACCAATGTTATCGTAAATGTGTTGGACAATGCGGTGAAGTATTCGCCAGAGGCGCCCAAAATAGATGTGTTTACAGAGATTGCAAAGAATTATATAATCGTTAAGATACAGGACCAAGGTGCGGGTATGAGCAAAGTGGTCCTTAAAAAAGTTTTTGAGAAATTTTATAGAGAACATACCGGGGATATACATAATGTTAAGGGCCATGGATTAGGACTGGCCTATGTTAAAAAAATAATAGATGATCATCAGGGGGAGGTTTATGCGGAAAGCGAAAAAGGCAAAGGCAGTACTTTCTATATTAAATTACCTTTAATTTAAAATTTATGGAAACAGCGAACAAGAAAATACTTTTGGTTGAGGATGATCCCAATTTTGGGATTGTTTTGAAGGATTATTTATCCATGAACGATTTTGATGTAACCTTGGCCAAGAATGGAATGGAAGGTTTTGAAAAGTTCAAAAAAGATAATTTTGATGTCTGCATCTTGGATGTCATGATGCCCTATAAGGACGGTTATACACTGGCACGGGAAATACGTGAGAAGAACGAACATGTTCCTATCATCTTTTTAACGGCTAAAACTATGAAGGAGGATGTGCTTAAAGGATACAAATCCGGTGCGGATGATTATTTAAATAAACCTTTTGATTCCGAAGTATTATTGATGAAATTGAAAGCAATACTTCAAAGAAAGGCATCCAATACGTTGGCTGATAGCAAACAATTTGAGTTTACTATTGGAGGGTTCCACTTGAATTCCAAACTTAGATTTCTTAAATACAAGGAAGAGGAGGCAATAAAACTTTCACCAAAAGAAAATGAATTGTTACGGCTTTTAGCACTTCATGAAAATGATTTGATGCCAAGAGAATTGGCACTTACCAAAATATGGAGAGACGATAATTATTTTACTTCAAGGAGTATGGATGTGTACATCGCCAAATTGCGTAAGTACCTTAAGAGGGATGACACGGTTGAAATCCTGAACATTCATGGAGAAGGATTTAGGTTGGTTATAAAAACGGAATAAAAATCCGTATACATCAAGATACACCCTATCTGTGCTAAACGGATAGGGTTTTTTATATACATAAACTGATTATGGCTACACTGATAAACCCTGTCAAGGCCAATAAAGTGGTCATAACCGTCCAAGATCTAAATGTTTGTTTTTCGGTAATACCCAAGTACTGTCCAACCAGCCAAAAACCGCTGTCGTTTACGTGAGAAAAAATACTTGCCCCGGATGCAATGGCAATGACCAAACAGGCTAATTCCGCATTGCCAAGATCAGTGACGGAAATCAAGGGCGCCGCAAGTCCGGCCGCCGTGATCATGGCCACTGTTGCGGACCCTTGTACTATTCGTACAATAGCGGCACTTATGAAAGCAAATGCCAATATGGGAAATCCGGCATTACTTAAGGAGTTGGCCAAAAGTTCCCCGGCTCCGGTGTTGGTCAATACTTGTTTAAAAACACCGCCTGCCCCTGTAAGCAGTATAATGGTACCCGCCGGCTCCAAGGATTTACTGGTTATTTTAAATAATTTTTCCTTGCTATACCCTTTTCGAATCCCAAAAAAATACCATGCTAGGATGTTGGCGATGATCAAGGCAGAAAATGGATGACCGATCAAAGCGATACCATTTTTGATCCCTTCATTTTTTAAGGGTATCAAACCACTGGTGAGAATGGTGTTCAACAAGATAAGGATTATAGGGGTGCCAATGATCCAAAGGGTAAGTCCTATGTTGGGTAATTCCTTTTCTTCAGCATCTTCATTTTGTTCAGGGGCATGTACTTGGATTTTCTTGGCAATATGTTTCCCAAACCAGAGCCCGCTGACCAAGGCCGTAGGTATGCCAACGATAAACCCTATCAATATGACCCATCCCAGTTCTGCCCCAATAATTTCAGCAACTGCAATGGGGCCGGGGGTAGGGGGGATAAAAGCATGGGTAATGGCCAAACCGGCCAAAAGGGGAATGGCATATAACAACAACGACTTTCCGGTTTTGCGTTGTAAGGCATAGATCATGGGAACCAATATGATAAAGGCAACATCAAAAAATACCGGAATGGCAATTAAAAATCCCGAAATGACCATGGCTAGGGGAGCCCTTTTCATTCCAAACTTTTTAATCATAAAATTGGCGATGGTCTTGGCACCACCGGAATATTCCAAAATGGCGCCGAACATGGCGCCTAAACCCACTACCGTGGCGACAAAACCCAAGGTACTGCCCATACCATCCTTTACGGTTGTAATGATCTGTTGGGCGTTGAGCCCGGCGATCAACCCAACCGTAATACTACCGATCAGAAGTGCAATAAACGCATGGATCTTTAGTCTAAGGATTAAAAACAATAACAATGCAATTCCTATAATAATGGCTAAGATCAATTGTGTCTCTATCATTTGGCAGTCTATAGTTGGTTTATAATTAGGAAAACAATTTCTTCCGGTGTATGTTGTATTGAAATGGTAATAGCGGTTTCTGGCGGCTCCAAAGCATCAAATTGGGATTGCAGCAAAACAGTTGGCATAAAATGATTCTTTCTATCTTGGTGTCGCTTCAAAATTTCCTCAAAAGAACCTTCCAAGTATACCCATTTTACCTTATCCTCCACACCGGCTTTTAATAGATTGCGATAGGTCTTTTTTAAGGCAGAACATGCAATTACGGCTCCCTTATCCAAATTTTCCGCCGCCAACTCGTTGAGCCGAACCAACCAACCGTATCGATCCTCGTCGTTTAAGGGATGCCCAGCACTCATTTTATCAATATTGGCTTGGGGATGGTAGTCGTCCCCATCAAAAAAGGGAATGGAAAGTGCTTCTGCCAAAGCTGTACCAATAGTGGATTTTCCACAACCGGAAACCCCCATAACGAAGAAAATAAATGTAGGCCCACTACCCATTGCCTTGCTGTTTTAAACGGTTTTCTATTTGATTGCTCACCATACCCCAATTCTCATCAAAATCTATCCATAGGGTATGCTCGTTCCTTTTAAACCAGGTTAGTTGTCGTTTTGCGAACCGCCGTGTATTTTTCTTTATTTCAGAAATTGCAAAATCCAAGGGCCATTCACCATCAAAATAGCTGAAAAGCTCTTTATAACCCACGGTTTGTAAGGCATTCAATGTCCTATGTTCCTTTAAGGATTCAGCTTCTTGCACCAATCCGTTTTTGATCATTACATCTACTCTTTTATTAATGCGCCGATATATAATTTCCCTATCTGCACCAACACCCACCGTAATTACATTAAACGTTCTATTCTTCTTTTTTAAGCCCAAAAAAGAGGAATAAGGTTTTCCCGTTCCCATGCATACTTCAAGTGCCCGTATTAATCTATGTGGGTTTTCCAAGTCTATTTTTTCATAATGCGATCTATCCAACCGTTTTAATTGGTCTTGGAGCGACCCTATTCCCCTTTCCTTGAGCTGTCTATCAAGTGCGATGCGGATTTCAGGGTCTATGTTCGGAAACTCGTCCAGACCATGGATCACGGCATCGTTATAAAGTCCGCTCCCACCAACCATAACGAGCATATCGTTCACCTTAAAAAATACAGTTAGAAAAGATAGTGCATCCCTTTCAAAATCTCCTACCGAATAGGTCTCAAATATACTTTTGTGCTGTATAAAATGGTGGGGGACCATCGCTAATTCCTCCTTGGAAGGTACCGCCGTACCTATGGACATTTCTTTAAAAAATTGTCGGGAATCACTGGATATAATTTCGGTTTTAAAATGTCGGGCAATTTGGATAGCCCATGCGGTCTTGCCTATTCCGGTTGGCCCCACAATGCTGATCAGTGTCTTAACGGCCATTAATCTTCGGATAGGTTGTGTCCGCACTTTCTACAATATTGGGCATCGGCCCTAAGAATCTCCGTTCCACAATCGGTACAGGACCGCCCAATATCTTGCTTAATGGGTTTCTTGTTAGATGAAGCGTATTCGGCAGAAACAATTCCTGTCGGAACCGCAATAATACCGTAACCAATGATCATGATCAATGTGGCTATAATCTGTCCTAATGCGGTCTCAGGGGATATATCGCCATAACCCACCGTAGTAAGCGTAACAATAGTCCAATACACGCTATGGGGAATGCTGTTAAAGCCGTGTTCGGGCCCTTCGATCAAATACATGGTAGTGCCCAACAAGACCGAAATCACGACAAGAAAAAATACAAAAACCAGGATTTTGGTTCTACTTGCCCTCAGCGCCCTTACCAAGTTGTTCGATTCCCCGACAAAACGTACTAGCTTAAGGATTCTAAATACGCGAAGTAACCGTAAGGCCCTAAACGCGGTAAGAAACTGGGAACCTATCAAGAAAAAGGATAGGTATTTAGGGATGGTGGAAAGAAAATCCACTATTCCAAAAAAACTGAAGATATATTTGGAGGGTTTTTTTATACAAATTATGCGTAAAATGTATTCTATGGAAAAGAGAATGGTAACCACCCATTCCGAGATATCTAAAAACTCATGGTACTTTACATCGAAACGCGGTAGGCTTTCCAGCATCACCACGATTATACTGTAAACGATTACGATAAGCAATATAATATCGAAGAGTTTTCCGGCCGGGGTGTGCGTTCCATAAATGACTTCATGGATTTTGTGTTTCCAGTTTTTATGTGGTTTTTTTTCCTCCAAAATTTACTCGTCCAGTTCCAAAATCTTCAATACTTTTCGTTTCCTAAGATAGGATTCTATGATATGATTGGTATTGAAGTCACCCTGCATTGGTGTGATTATGGATTCTAAGATATGAATATTATTTATTTGATGGTTTAAATTATAAAAACCGAGTCCTTTAAAAAAACCATCTTTTATTAAAATAACACTGCGTTCACCGATTTCCCTACCCTTATCTATGAGCAAGGTATTTTTGTTCAATAGGCTATATTTTTGAATGGCCTCACCGACCCTTTCATTGTACAGGGATATATCATTTTTATCCAGACAATCGTTTTCCCGGGTTTGCTGACAATTACACTTTATTTCGGGAAATCCGTTCAACTTATTGCATAACTGGAATTCCTCATTGATTTTGTTCAGCGTATTACGTGCCCCCTGTTTACTGGTAAAGGTGGTGACCCTCCCGTCCATTCCATTGGACAATTCTACCTTTAGACGCAAGTAGCCCTGGGTATCCAATGAACTATAGAGCGCATGCGAAAATAGTTGATGCTTCTTGTTTAAGTTATATTTGGGCCTATTTCGTTGCAATTCCTCATACTCTTTTAAAATAGAGACTAGTTCGTTGCCCGTTTTTTCATAGGTTACCTTTTTGGTTTCTTTTTGAATCTTTCTCGCATGATCCCCATCTTTGGTAAAGTGTTGATTTACCCTTTTCTTTATATTGGTGCTCTTTCCTAAAAAAATAATTTCCCCTTCCTTATTATGCATATAATACACTCCGGTTTCCGAGGGCAGTTGTTCAACGATATCCAATTGTCTGGGCGAAAGCTCGCCCAAAGATTTATCACGGACCACTTGTTTAATAATGGTTTTGTCCAAATCTTTTGAAAGCAGTAATTTGAACAACTGTAAAGTGGCCAATGCATCACCATTTGCCCTATGGCGATCACTTACGGGGATGCCCAAAGAGCGCACCAGTTTACCTAAACTATAGGAGTCCATATCTGGCAATAACTTTTTGGAAAGGTCGACCGTGCAGAGTGTTTTTCGTTCAAAGTTGTAACCCAGTCGCCTAAATTCGGTTCTAAGGATTCTATAATCGAACTGTGCGTTATGGGCAACAATGACAGCGTCTTTTGTAATTTCTACAATGCGTTTGGCCACTTCATGAAATTTTGGGGCCGTACGCAGCATTTTATTATTGATACCCGTAAGATTTACCACAAAAGGCTGTATCTCTTTTTCAGGATTTACCAAACTAATGAATTTATCGACTACTTCATGACCATCGAACCTATGAATAGCTATTTCAGTAATACCTTCCTCATTGTATTTTCCGCCTGTGGTCTCTATATCCAGTATGGTATACATGGCTTTCTTTCTCTAAGCTATTTATGAATAGTTGCGCGCACCAAAGATACTACTTCCTATCCGCACCATGGTGCTTCCTTCTTCAATGGCAATGGTATGATCCCCGCTCATCCCCATGGAAAGGACGGATAGGTTCGGTAAAGGCTTGGTCATTTTATCGAATATGGATTTTAGATTTTTGAACTCCTTACGTATCTGTACATCATTGGTGGTGAAAGTGGCCATGCCCATAAGCCCTACAACTTCAATGTTTTTAAGGGATCTAAACTCTTCCGAATCAATAATTTCCCCTAATTCCGTTAGGTTAAGCCCAAATTTTGTTTCCTCTTCCGCTATGTGTATTTGTAACAAACAAGCAATGATGCGGTCGTGTTTTTGCGCCTGTTTATCTATTTCCTTCAATAATTTTAGACTGTCCACACCATGGATCAAGGAAACGTATTCCGCCATATACTTTACCTTGTTCCGTTGTACATGGCCGATCATATGCCATTGAATATCTTTTGGCAATTGCTCCCACTTCTGGGTCATTTCCTGAATTTTATTTTCTCCGAATATCCGTTGTCCGGCATCATAGGCGGCTAATAAATCCTCTAGGGGCTTAGTTTTCGAAACTGCTACCAGGGTTACTTCTTTAGGTAGTTTTTCCTTTATGTCTTTTAAGTTTTTTTTGATGGACATAGTATTAGTTCATTGTTTGTATTATGATTCCCAAAAGTGCGATGACCAAGCAAAGAGGTGTAAAAAACCATTTATCCATTTTGGCGAATTCGGTGTGCTTTATTCGTTTAAAGAATCCCACGTATTTAAACTCGCCTATAGCCCTAAGAATAAAAATAAACGGGATGATCCAAGCTCCATATTTCAGGATCCATTGAGGTATGCCGATTGTTAAGATACCAGATAGGCTTACGTAGAAAAGTGCAAATGTCAACAATCCTACCCCTACGAATACGGTTTCCTTTTTTTTGGGACGCAGTACTTTTTCTCCTTTCCCATTGGTGGGCAAAACACTATCAAGCCCCCATTTTCCACCAAAAGCCCAATAAAAATGAATTGCTCCGATTACAAAAAAGATAACGATCAATATCAGGGATAATATCATGTTTAAATTGTATAGCGCTTAGAATTCGTAAATGGTGATCCCGCTTCTTAATTTAGGCTCAATATAGGTGCTTTTTGGAGGCATTACCAAACCCTCGTCGGCAATGGCCTTGATTTCATCGATAGTAATGGGCACCAGACTAAAACCAACAGCAAAGTTGCCCTGATCTATTTCGTCCTTCATTTGAATGACATTATATTTACCATAGCCATATTGTATCCTTTTATCATTACGCAGATCATGTATGCCCAAAATGGGTTCCAAAATGGTCTTAAAAAGTATTTGTGTATCCAACCGACTTAACGGATCCGTAAACCGATACACTTTTTTCCGAAGATATAAGGAATAGAATTCACCGTCCAAATACATGCTGAAGTGATGTTTTTTAGAAGGTTTATAGTGGGTATTCCCTTGATTTTCTATACGAAAGAATTCGTCTATGTGAATCAAGAATTCTTCCTTGGAAAGCCCATTAAGGTCTTTGATCATTCTATTGAACTCATATATCTTTATTTCCGATTCTGGAATTAGGTAACTCATGAAAAAGTTGTAAGGCTCGTTTCCCGTATGGTTTGGGTTATGTTCCTTACTAGTCTCTGCCAAGAGATGGGAGGAGGCGCTTCTGTGATGCCCGTCTGCAATATAAAGGGCTTCTATATGGGTAAATGCGACCTGCAGGTCTTTAATAACTTTTTCGTCGGAAATCACCCAAAGGTAATGACTTACCCTGTCGGTCGTAGTGAATTCATATTCCGCATCTTTTTGGGTTTCCCTTTGTACAATTTCCGAAACAAGATGATTATCCGGATAGGTCATTAATACCGGCTCCGCATTAAAGCCAACGGTCTTTAGATAGTTGGCGAACAAGGCCTCTCGCTTCTGTAAGGTGTTCTCATGTTTTTTTATAATGTCGTTTTCATAATCCAACGTGCTCGTCCCACAAAAAATACCGCAGCAACTTGCCTCTCCTTTGGTTACTTTGTACAGATAAAAACTATCCTTGGCATCCTTCATTAAAGTATTGTCCTCCAAGAATTCCAGATAGCGATTATGTACCAGTTTAAAACGGTCCTGACCCTTTAATTTCTTATCGAATTTGAAGCCCGGGTTGATAATGTGCAAGAAAGAGAACGGATTAAAGCTAAGGGTCGCCTCCAACTCCTTTTTGGAATATTCTTGATACGAGCGCGATGCTACAAACACCGCTTTATCCTTGGGAGGCCTTATAGCCTTAAAAGGTTTGATAACTGCCATGGGCGACTACTTAAATTGTGGGGCTAACCGCTCCGCTTTTCTTGAGGTTGAGTAGTCATAGAAACCTTCACCGGATTTTACCCCTAATTTACCGGCCATTACCATATTTACCAATAACGGGCACGGTGCGTACTTGGGAGTTTTAAATCCGTCATACATCACATTAAGAATGGAAAGGCATACGTCCAAACCAATAAAATCTGCCAACTGCAAGGGTCCCATAGGATGGGCCATGCCCAATTTCATAACGGTGTCTATTTCCGCAACGCCGGCAACGCCATTGTAAAGTGTCTCAATGGCTTCATTGATCATGGGCATCAAAATCCGGTTGGCTACAAATCCGGGATAATCCTTTACTTCGGTGGGTGTTTTTCCCAATTTTTTGGATAGGTCCATAATACCCTCCGTAACGGTATCCGAGGTGCTATAACCCCTAATGATCTCAACCAATTTCATAATGGGAACGGGGTTCATAAAATGCATGCCGATGACCTTGTCGGGACGCTTGGTAACCGCCGCTATTTGGGTAATGGAAATAGAGGAGGTGTTGGAAGCCAATATGACATGGCTTTCGCACAGGGCATCCAATTCCTTAAAGATGCTCAATTTAAGGTCTACGTTTTCCGTAGCGGCCTCTACCACCAGATCTACTTGCGCCACGCCATCCTTCAATTGGGTAAAAGTGCCAATATTGTCCAAAGTTTCCTTCTTGTCCGTTTCCGTAATGATTTCCTTGGCCACCATTCTATCCAAGTTTTTGTTTATGGTGGCCACACCCTTATCCAAAGAGGTCCGGGACACGTCTATAAGTTGTACCGTATATCCTTTTTGGGCAAATACATGGGCTATGCCGTTCCCCATGGTTCCCGCACCTATTACTGCTATATTTTTCATGCTATCCGTTTGTTTTTGCTCCCGATTATTTGGGCGTCTTTTGCTTTTGTCGTTTTGGTATGCTTGTCCTCTTTAAGGCGACAAGACTATTTTAAAAGGAGGCGATGATTTGCAATGCCACCTTTAAGGCCTTGGTACCCTGTTCCAAGCTAACTATGGGCACGGTATCGTTTTCAATGGCGTCGGCAAAAGTTTCCAATTCGTCCAATATGGCATTATTGGCTTCTATGCTAGGGTTCTCAAAATAGATTTGTTTCTTTATGCCTTCCGCATTTTGTAAGATCATATCAAAATCTCCCGCTTTTTCGGGCGCATCCTTCATTTTTACCACTTCTACCTTTTTTTCCAAAAAATCAACGGAAATATAGGCGTCTTGTTGAAAGAAGCGCGATTTACGCATATTCTTCAATGAGATCCTGCTGGCCGTTAGGTTGGCCACACAGCCGTTTTCAAATTCGATCCGGGCATTGGCGATATCCGGTGATTGACTAATGACCGAAACCCCACTGGCATTGATCTGCCTTACCTCCGAGTCTACCACGCTCAAGATGGCGTCGATATCATGGATCATAAGATCCAATACCACCGGAACATCGGTTCCCCGTGGATTGAATTCCGCCAACCGGTGCGTTTCTATAAACATAGGATTTTTTATCTTGTCCTTTACGGCGGTAAACGACGGATTAAAACGTTCCACATGGCCTACTTGACCCTTGACCTTGTATTTCTTTTCCAGGGACAATAAAGCCTCTGCTTCTTCCAAGGTATTGGTAATGGGCTTTTCTATAAAAACATGCTTGCCCTTTTCCATGGCTTTTTGGGCACAGTCATAGTGCGAAAGGGTAGGGGTCACAATATCCACAACATCAACGGCATCCATCAGTGTATTGATATTGTCAAAATAGGTATAGCCAAATTCCTCCGCTACTTTTTTACCGATAATGGCGTCTGGGTCGTAAAAGCCGACCAAGCTATATTTTGGGGATTCGTTGAGTAGACGTAAGTGTATTTTTCCAAGGTGGCCAGCCCCCAAGACTCCAGCTTTGAGCATATCATTTTGTTTTCCCAAAAATAAGGAGATTTGTTTGATTTTTTTTGTGGAAGGGAGCTAATAATTCTGTATTGCATAAAGGGTGGAACTAAAAATTCCTAGATTCGTATGTGTAAAATAGGAATATAGTAACTTGTTACTATATACAATTGTTGTAGCCAATGTTTTAGAAATATCTAATCTAAACCTACTACAAATTATTAATCACAAATTTGCTTTTGGTTTTTATTTACTAAATTTGTAACTGTAACATTATTAATTACAGATATGGTAAAGAGTAGTTTATCCACCTCATTACATATTATGGCACTTCTAGCTTTATATACAGAAGGTTGGCGTACTTCTACAAAAATTGCTGCTAGTATTAATATTAATCCTGTGCTAGTAAGACAAGAAATTCGAAAATTAAAAAATGCTGGGCTCATAGAAAGCAAAGAAGGAAAACATGGTGGTGTCCGTCTAGCAAAAAGTGCACAAAACATTCTGTTGTCGGACATATTTGAAGTCGTTAAAGAAAAAAAACATGTATTAGATTTTAGGAGTGACTCACCAAGTAAAAGCTGTAGAGTTGGAAATAAAATTAATTCCGTACTAGACAACCTATATAATGACATTGATGTCGCTGTCATTGAAAAACTTCAAGACATAACCCTTGAATCATTTAAAAATAATTTCTAAAAAATTTTAAACTAAACTGTAACATTTATTATTACATTATGAAAAACAAAACGATAAAAATTAATGATTTGCAACTCTTCTACAGAGAGGCTGGTAACCCTGAAAATGAAACTATTCTTTTATTACATGGGTTTCCATCTTCATCTCATATGTACAGAAATATCATTCATGAATTATCTGACAAGTATCATCTTATAGCACCAGACTATATTGGGTTTGGTCTAAGTGATATGCCTCTGGTATCTGAGTTTGATTATACATTTGAAAACATCACTCAATCAATCTCTGATTTCATGGAAGCTCTTAACCTTAGCTCCTTTTATTTACTGATGCAAGATTATGGAGGTCCTATAGGGTTTAGAATAGCTACTGCTTACCCAAATTATATCAAAGGCTTAATTATACAAAACGCTAATGCATATATGGAAGGTATAGGCGAATGGGGAATGAAAATAGGCACATTCAAGAAAAATAATGATATGAAAGGATTACTAGAATTTAAGGATTACTTAATTTCTTTAGAAGGCCTTAAAGATCAATATCTGAATGAAGCTTCTAATCCTAAAAAAATTGAGCCCATCTCTTATTTAACAGATAATGCATTTTTAAACAGAAAAAATGCCAAAGAAATTCAAACGGCTTTATTTTCAGACTACGGTAATAATTTCCCTAAATACTCTGAATGGCAAGAGTATTTTAGAAATCATCAACCAAAAACTTTAGTGCTTTGGGGCAAGAATGACAGATACTTTAGTCAGGA
Source organism: Bacteroidota bacterium (assembly GCA_039815505.1). Taxonomy (GTDB): domain Bacteria; phylum Bacteroidota; class Bacteroidia; order Flavobacteriales; family Flavobacteriaceae; genus CANLWN01. The sequence continues at coordinate 16,955 of JBCBZE010000025.1, forward strand.
AGGAGCTAAAGCATACAGCAAGGATTTACAAAATATTGAAACACATTTCTTTGAAGGCGGACACTTCATGCTCGAGGAATACGCTAAAGAGTCATCAAAATTAATTACAAATTTCATAAACTAAATAATCATGAAAAAAAATAAACTAATCTATTGGATAGCAACAGGTTTAATGAGTGCAATTTTCTTATTCTCAGCAAGCATGTACTTGCATAATTATGAACGAGTAAGTGGTTTTTTTGTGAATTTAGGATTTCCTACTTGGATTATTTATCCTTTAGCTATTCTTAAAATTTTAGGCATATTAGCTCTACTTAGTAAAAAATCTACCTTCTTGAAAGAATTAGCTTATGCAGGCTTTCTATTTGATGCCATACTAGCTTTAGTAGCTCATTTAATGGTTAGTGATGGAGAACAGATGGGAGCGATACTAGCCATTATTTTCATTACCATTTCATGGATATATGATCGCAAAATTTTCGGCCAATATCACCAACTACTTAACACTTAAAAAGCATGAAATGAAAAGAGAAGTTATTTTATCTCAGCCTTTAAAGTAATCTTTAGATGGTTTGAATAAAAAAAACTGGCTACAACAATGTATAAAAGCAATAGCGGTTTGGGTATGCACTCAAACCGTTTTTGTATTTCTAAGTATATTGCCATCCGATAAGCAAAAGAAATTTAATCCGCTACTGCTATTATACTAAACGTTAGCAATAATTTAAAAGAAAAATTGAAAGGACTATTTTCATTAATGTTATCACTCTTCATATTTTCATGTAATAGTGAAAAAATAGTTTATGAATTTTACCCTGCCTTTATCACCCCTATTCACTACACAATTGATATTGACCAGCGAATTCTACATCAAAATAGTAAGCAGTTTAAAATAGAAGGAAACGTCCAAGGTTCAGATAATTTAATTAATGAACAATACGAAATCGACAAATTAGTTTTGAAGACTTTCTTGGAAAGAATTGAATCTGTAAAACTAGATAGTTCAGTTCGGCACGACAGAATGGTACTGGACGGAATTAGTTTTAGATTTAGTAAAATCAATTCTTGGAATGATTCTACTTCCCTTATTTCTGTAAGTCCTAGTAGAGAAGAAAAGTATCGAAAAGACTACGAAATATTAGATGCTTTTTTCGAACTAACGGATAAGACTATAAAAAATAATAATAAAGGACAAAGTCTTACTGAAAACATTCAGGACTATTTTGTATACACTTTGCCAATTAAACGAACAAGCAACAAACCGATTGAATATCGTGTCGCAGGTAGGATTTCAGGGTGTAGAGAAGGCAACAAAGCTTTGATAAATTTACTTGACTCATTACCACTAAACGAACCAATAATATTCGACATTAGAAATGGAAGTTTTGCGCCTTGTCTATCCGGACTATTAGAGGAATACAAGCAAAAAAAGGAAATTTACTATTATGGTAACTTTGAGCTCAATAGAATGGACTTGGATATTGAAACATTGGAAGATGAGCTTTTAGAAGCTGAAAAGGACAACTCGAATGGATTAGTTGGTAGGATAAGAATACAGTTAAAAGAGTTAAGAAACGACAGAAAAAAAATTATAGAAGAATTAAATCTAAAACAAAACTCTTTCAGGTCAAGAGAAACTTTGATAAAAACTATTGCTAACAATACCTATAATTAATACGGGCTTCGGTCTTTACGCCAAGGTCTGTGTATATTTATTGTGTCGCTAAATTTTATGGATTTAACTTGAGACAAGAAAAAATAAAACTAAGCAATAAGCTTTAGCTTCGTGCGTAGACGGAAACTCAACCTTTCCTTGCCTCCGCACTACGCTTAGCCCAACCATTGTGCAACAGTTAACCCCAAAGAACTAAAAAGAAAGATATGATTCCAACCCACGATTTGTTACTATTTGCTTTGGCTGCATTGATCATGGTACTTTCCCCTGGACCCAATATGATCTATCTGATCTCCAGGTCTTTGTCACAGGAAAAAAAAGCCGGGATAATATCGCTACTAGGGGTACTATGCGGATTTTTATTCCATATACTTATGGTGTCTTTTGGACTTACCGCAATATTTTTTGCTATCCCTTATGCCTTTGTAGTCGTTAAATTTCTTGGAGTCGGTTACTTATTATATTTAGCTTATCGTACGGTTAAATCCAACGACAAAATTTTTGATGCCGACCAAAATTTGAAATCTGACAAATCGTGGGTTGGTATCATATCTTTCTTTTTAGTTCTTTGGGGTTAACTGTTGCACAATGGTTGGGCTAAGCGTAGTGCGGAGGCAAGGAAAGGTTGAGTTTCCGTCTACGCACGAAGCTAAAGCTTATTGC
>JBCBZE010000046.1:0-14470 GCA_039815505.1 Bacteroidota bacterium
GGAGTGGCATCCATTAAATGAGTCCGCCCTATTTTGACCACATTTGAAAAAGTTTTGGACTTTTTGTCCAAGGTGTTCCTTAATTGGGTTATTCCTGGGATAGTGACCTCCATTATTTTTTTATAGGCCGCTATATGCATACCTGTAGGGAAGGTATCATTGGAAGATTGTGATTTGTTTACATCATCATTGGGTTGAATGGTTTTTTCTCCTTCACCAATTTTTTTTCCGGCAATTTCATGGGCCCTATTGGCTATGACTTCATTCACGTTCATGTTGCTCTGTGTACCGGATCCGGTCTGCCATATGACCAATGGAAATTGATCATCATGCTTTTTTTCCAATATTTCATCACAAACCTGCGCGATCAAATCCCTTTTTTCAATATTTAACACGCCCAATTCATGATTGGTAAAGGCAGCCGCTTTTTTTAAATAAGCAAAGCCGTAAACGACATCTAACGGCATGGATGCGGCAGAACCTATCTTAAAGTTGTTTCGTGAACGTTCTGTTTGGGCACCCCAATATTTATCTTCCGGCACCTTTACTTGGCCCATGGTATCTTTTTCAATTCTAAACCCCATTTTTAAGCATTTTTGTTCCGTACAAAGGTAGGGGATCAAACAATTATTTCCTCATAATTATTGCAAGGGGAGCAGTGATCATAATTATTTTGGTATTTTTTTAAATTTGATTTGCTGGTTTATACCATTTCAAAGTATCTTTGTAGTATTAAAATTTTACTTAAATGTTCGAATTTGATCAGTATTTGGGTTTTTTGGCCTTTTTAACCATACTTACCATAGGGTTTTGGTTAATGATTTTTTTGTTGACTTTTGTTATTCCTTATTGGTTGGGAGGTAATTTATTGGAATTTTTAAAAGAAAGACGTGAAGCTAAAAGAGCGAAGCGAGATGCATAAAAAAAGAAGCCGATAGGCTTCTTTTTTGTTTATTATTGTTTTTTGGATTTCTTCTTCTTTTTCTTCTTCTTTTTAAATCCATCTTCTTCCAGTTCTTTAAACGCCAAGTACTTCTCCTCTGGTAAACCAGCTTTTAATTCTTCATCCTGACTTTTACCAATTTTTTCCGCAGACTCTCGGGCTTTTTCAGGTTCAAGGTCCAAAAGCCGTAATTGAAGACGTTGCTTCACATGTTTTACCAGTATACTGCTTACAACTGCTTGCTCAAAATCGTTCAGCTTCAATGCCTCTGTGATTTTTGGCATTTCCAATTCCACTATTTCCTCTGCCGTTAAGGGATCCGGTCTCTCAGGGGCGGTTTGTGCCCGTGGAGCTACACGCTGCCCCCTTCCATTTCCAAATCTATTGTTATATCCAAATTGGGCACTGAGCGTGGGGGCAACTGCCAAAAGAATTAGAATTAGTACGGTATATCCTTTTTTTGTCATCGAATCTAGCAAATGGTTGTTAAAACTATGAATAAATGTTTCATCTTACTGATAAACAAATAAGTTTTGTGCTTGCAAATTACACAATCTAGTTTAAAATTTCATTTATTTTTTCTGGAGGCCTACCTATAACCGCTGTATGGCCATTCACTACAATTGGCCGTTCAATAAGTTTAGGATATTTTATCATGGCATTTATAATTTCATCATCCGTAAGTACATGGCCTTTATACTGTTCTTTCCAAATAGCCTCATTTTTTCGGACTAAATTTTCCGGTGAAAGTTGTAAACAAGAAAGTACCTGTTTTAATTCATCCTTGGTGGGGACGTTCTCCAAGTATTTTACAATTGTAAAATCCGTTCCGGACTTTTCCAATAGGGCCAATCCTTCCCTGGATTTCCTACATCTAGGGTTATGATATATTTTGATCATTTTATAATTTTTAACTGATAACTGATAACTGATAACTGATTACTCCTCTTTTTGTCCCATCATCATCAGATAGGCTTTCAGGAATTCATCAATACTCCCGTCCATTACGGCATCTACGTTTCCCGTTTCTTTAGCTGTGCGCACGTCCTTTACCAATTTATAGGGATGCATTACGTAATTCCGTATTTGAGAACCCCATTCAATTTTCATTTTAGAGGATTCTATCTCCTGTCTGGCTTCCTGTTTTTTGCGCAATTCTATTTCATATAATTGCGATTTCAACATCTTTAATGCAGTGGCCCTATTGTCGTGTTGAGAACGGGAATCCGAACATGAGATTTGAATCCCCGTGGGTTTATGTACCAATTGCACCTTGGTCTCTACTTTGTTCACATTCTGCCCCCCGGCACCACTTGATCTAGCGGTGGTAATTTCAATATCCGAAGGATTGATGTCTATTTCAATGCTATCATCTACCAATGGATAGACATAAACAGAGGCGAATGAAGTATGTCGTTTGGCATTACTGTCAAAGGGGGAGATACGCACCAATCTATGGACCCCATTTTCTCCCTTGAGCCAACCAAAGGCAAATTCCCCATCTATTTCCAAGGTAACGGTCTTGATACCCGCTACATCGCCTTCCTGGTAGTTGAGTTCCTTAACCTTGTAACCGTTCTTTTCGCTCCACATCATATACATTCGCATTAGCATAGAGGCCCAATCGCAACTTTCCGTACCACCTGCACCGGCGGTAATCTGCAAGACCGCTGTAAGGTCGTCCCCTTCTTCCGAAAGCATATTTTGAAACTCCAGGTTTTCAATGGAAGCTACCGTTTTATCATAATGTGTGCTAACTTCCGAATCCAATACATCCCCTTCTTTTTGAAACTCCATCAGCACCTCCAAGTCTCCGGCTAAAACCATTGCCTTATTAAAATCGTCTACCCACTTTTTCTTGGATTGGATAAATTTCATTTGGGCCTGTGCCTTTTGCGGGTTATCCCAAAAGTCAGGAGCAAGTGTCTTTTCCTGCTCGTTTTCTATTTCTATTAGTTTGGCATCAATGTCAAAGATACCTCCTTAACGCACCAAGGCGATCCATAAGATCTTTATATTGATCTGTTGTTATCATTACATCTAAATTTTGACCAAAAGTAAGATTCTTTTTTTTGATTTAGAGCGTGTGTTGCGATGTTTATTGTTGTTGTTGGCTATGTACCATTACCGAGTGTTTGGTTTCATTTGTACCACTGGAAAACACAACCCCTCTTAGGGGCGAGCAGTCGCGATAATCTTTGCCGTGGGCCACTTTTATATGATTGTGTCCCGCCAATAGATTATTGGTGGGATCAAACCCTACCCATCCAACAAAAGGAATATAAGCTTCGCACCAAGCGTGCATTTGGGAATCCCCAAAATAACCGTTTCCTTGATGCAGATAACCCGAAACATATCTCGTAGGAATACCGTTTTCGCGTGCCAAGGCGCAGAATAAGTGGGCAAAATCTTGGCAAACCCCCTGTCTTTTATGGATTACCTCGTCCAAGGTTGTATGCACACTGGTTACCCCGGTTTTATAATAAAGATAAATGTAGGTCCAATTATTTAAGGTTTGGAGGTTTTCAAAAATAGATTTATCGCTTTCGAATAAAAATATTTTATTGTCCAGTGAACGTATGGACGTAAAATGTGTTTTACAAAGAAAAGGTTCAAAATCTACTTTAAAGACCAAGCGCTTAATTTCAGCATACTCTTTTTCCAATCCAGCATTTATGTGGAAATCAAAGGGATTCACTTCTTTTTTTACCAATTTAAAGGAGGCCTCAAAAGAGATGGACTTAAACTTTTGTTTCGGATGCACCCTAATGGTTCTAAATTCATATCCATTGATGGAAAACTCATTTTCAGCTTTAAGCGAGTTGTCAAAACCTATGGTGATGAATTGCTGCGTACTGTTATTTTCCGGGATGATCAAAAACTGCCAATATGCGTCATCTACCCAATTTTCGTAGGTGTTCTCGGCTTTATAGGTAATGGAATATTCTAACGACATATGTTTGTTGAAAAAACGAAGGTAATCTAATGAAAACCGTTTAGTAATTAAAAAATTCCTTTTCCATTTTTTTACTTATTTCCGCGAGGCGGGTCAATATGTTTTCAATGAAGAATTGGATATCGCCTTCTATTTCCTCTATGTATTTGTATTCATACTCTGCCCTTACTTTCCCTACTAAAAAAGCGGTTGAAGTTTTATTGTATCGTTTACTGGTATCCAATACTTTTATATGTCTGTAGACTTGATTAAGACTGTTCATAATGGACCTTGGACAATTTGGGTTTAAAATCAAAAACTCCAAGGTTGAGATGCTGGTAGGTGTTTTTTTATAATAACGGCGCATCATATCATAGGATTCTGCGCATTTTAAAAGGGTGGTCCACTCAAAACTATGACCAAATTTATCCCCATAACTGCCTTGCGCGTTGAGTGCATCGTTATACTTTGCATTGATGATCCTGATGATCTGAATGGCTCGTTCTATATTTATACCCATCATAATTATGGCATAAACATCGTCATGTAGCAATGTCCCTCTTATTTTACCGCGTAAAATAGCGGTCATTTCCGCCACGTTGATGGTAAAATCATAAAGTCCATTTTTTACAAAAGTGTCTGCTGGGTAGTTGAGTACAAAGTGATAGAATTTGTTAATGGATTCATATAATTCCGTGGAAATAAGATCGCGGGCGCTATTTGCATTTTCACGTGCATGCTTTACATTATTGATGATAGAAGAACTAAACTCGGGGTCCAGACCAATTTTATAGATAACTTCTGCTTCATTAAGTTCTTTGGTGTCCCCTGAAGGCAATTCCCCTACCATAAATAGCATTGATCGTAATACGAATTGTCTGGATTGGGATAATTGGTTGGGAGCATCTAGGGAGGAAAAATAATTTACCCTTGAATATCTGGCAATATGTTCGGAACGTTCAATATAACGGCCCATCCAAAAAAGGTTGTTGGCTACTCTTGCAAGCATAGTTTGGTTATTTTTTTAATACCCACGTATCTTTGGACCCACCTCCTTGGGAGGAATTAACTATGAGGTTGCCTTTTTGCAGCGCTACCCTGGTTAGCCCTCCCTTTAATACAAACTCCTTGTCTTTTCCAAGGACCGTGAATGTTCTTAAATCAACATGACGTTGCTCAAAGGATTCGCTCTCCTCTATATAGGTGGGATGCACGGAAAGCGACATAATAGGTTGAGCTACGTACTTTCGTGGATTTTCCTTTACCTCGGTTTTCACCTTTTCAATTTCAGTTTTTGTCAGTCTATTACCAATGGAAATTCCATATCCCCCGGCTTCGTCAACAGGTTTAATGACCAATTCATGAATATGCTCCAAAACATACTTTAACTCATCGGCTTTGCTGCAGTGATAGGTGTGAACGTTGTTTAAAATAGGTTCTTCGTTCAAATAATATTTAATGATCTCTGGCATATACGTATATACCGCTTTGTCATCTGCCACCCCTGTTCCCGGGGCATTTGCCAAAGTTACATTACCTTTTTTATACGCCGCAAAAAGTCCTGGAACCCCTAGGGAAGAATCGGGTTTAAACTCAAACGGATCTAGAAACAGATCATCAACACGTCTATAGATAACATCGACCCTTTCCGCTCCCTTTATGGTTTTCATATATACAAAATCTTTTTCGACAAAAAGATCTCGGCCTTCTACCAGTTCAACACCCATGGTTTTGGCCAAGTAAGAATGTTCGTAAAAAGCGGAATTATACATTCCGGGAGTAATTACCACACAGTTGGGTACGTCTACCCCTTTGGGTTTTACGGTTTCTAAGAGGTCAAGAAGGTTTTCGGCATAATTGGTCACAGTATGTGTTTTATAGTGATTAAACACTCCGAACAATGCCCTTTTTAAAGCCGTACGGTTACAGATGACATAACTAACCCCGGAAGGGCAACGAATATTATCCTCTAAAACATAATAATTGCCGTCAGTATGCTTTATGATATCAGTACCGGAGATATGATTATAAATGCCTCCGGGAGGGTCTAGGCCTATCATTTGATGCAAATAATTAGCGGAAGAACTAATAAGTTCCATGGGAACAATTCCTTGTTTTATTATTTTTTTCTCATGGTATATGTCCCAAAGAAAAAGATTCAAGGCTTTACTTCTTTGGATGGCCCCGCTTTCTATAATATCCCATTCTTTGGTGTCTATGATCCTTGGAAACAGATCAAAGGGAAAAATCTTTTCTTGCGTATTTTTTTCTCCATATACTTGAAAGGTAATGCCTTGATTAAAAAAGGAGGATTTTGCTTTGGCATTTAGATGTACATAGTCATTGATAGAGTGTTCCCCATATAAGGTAAAAAGCTTTTGATATATCTCTTTTACATTACCTTTTTGATCAAAAATTTCATCATACAAGGAAGGGTTTCTTTGATATGCGGAAAAAATTTGCTTCTCTATATTCGATTCCATGCATTCTATTTCCCTTAAATTAACATTTTTAAACGACTTACGGATTAATTATTTTGCCGCAGTACCTTGTTTTGCCATTTCTGTAAAAAACGGCATGGTTTATTGCGAAATTTCATTTTACTACTTTGAAATGATGCCTCCTTTTTTTTAAATGATTTTGTCTAAATTTAGCGCTTAATCTAAACCTATGGGAAATATAAAACTAGTGGCCATTATCTTGTTTCTGGGACCATATGTCTTTGGTCAGTTTGATGTTAATAACAAGAACTATCAAAAGTTCAAAGGTTTTCACAACTTTTACTATGATGGGGATAATGATAAGATCTATCTAGAGGTCAGTGATTTGAACAAGGAGTTCTTATATGTATATTCCTTAAGTAGCGGAATTGGAAGCAATGATATAGGTTTGGATAGGGGACAACTTGGAAATGAACAAGTAGTGTATTTTGAGAAAGTTGGAAACAAGTTAATGTTGATACAGCCCAACCTTAGATTTAGGGCACTTACCGACAATATGTTGGAAAAGAAGTCGGTTGAACAGGCATTCGCGAAATCGATTCTTTTTGGTTTTACGATTAAATCGGACACGAACGGAAAATATATTATAGATATTACCGAATTTTTGATGCAGGATGCCCATGGAGTGGCAAATCGCTTAAAAAGGACGGACCAAGGTTCATATAACTTGGATGTTTCTAAAAGTGGTATGGCCATGGATCGTACAAAAGCTTTTCCAAAGAATGTGGAATTCGATGTTACCCTGACCTTTAAAGGGGAGCCTAAGGGGGAGTATATTCGTTCCGTAACCCCAAACCCCGGTCTAGTGACCGTTGCACAACATCATTCCTTTATTGCATTACCTGACGATGCTTATGAAAAACGTGAATTTGACCCCCGTTGCGGCTCATATCCCTTTTCCTATTATGATTACGCAACACCGGTTCAGGAGCCGATTTTAAAAAGGTTTGTGACGCGGCATCGACTTCAGAAAAAAGACCCTGATGCCACAATAAGTGAGGCGGTTGAACCTATAGTATATTATTTGGATAATGGGACTCCGGAACCGGTACGTTCCGCACTTTTGGATGGTGGCAAATGGTGGAACCAAGCCTTTGAGGCCATAGGGTATAAGGATGCTTTTCAATTAAAAATATTACCGGACGATGCGGATCCGCTAGATGTTAGATATAATGTAATACAATGGGTACACCGTTCTACAAGAGGTTGGAGCTATGGTAGTAGCATAACGGACCCCAGGACCGGTGAGATTATTAAAGGACACGTAAGTTTGGGAAGTTTGCGTATTCGTCAGGACTTTTTAATTGCACAGGCTCTAATGAACAAACCCTTTGCTGAAAGGGATGATAATTATGAGGCGATGTTAAAATTGGCCTTGGCAAGAATCAGACAATTATCGGCCCACGAGATAGGACATACACTGGGTTTTGCCCATAATTTTGCCGCGAGTACAAACGGTAGGGCTTCGGTAATGGATTATCCGCACCCTCAATTTAACATCAAGAATGGGGAAATTGATTTTTCAAATGCATATGATACGGGAATAGGTGAGTGGGATAAGGTTACGGTTGCCTACTCGTATAGTGAATTTTCCGATGATCAGAACGAAAAAAACGAGCTGAACGGAATACTAAGCAAAGCCCAGGCAGATGGACTAAGGTATATTTCCGATCAAGATGCCAGACCCGCTGGGGGAGCCCATGTATTGGGCCATTTATGGGACAATGGGGAAAGCGCTAGTGATGAGTTGCAAAAGGTATTGGACGTAAGGGAAATTGCAATTGGTAATTTTTCGATGGATAATATTCGTAAGAACGAACCCAATTCCGTTTTAGAAGATGTTTTTGCACCCCTTTATTTTTTCCATCGTTATCAGACCGAAGCCGTTGCAAAAGTGATTGGTGGTCTGGATTATAATTATGCAGTTAAGGGAGATGGACAGATTACCGTACTGACCGTGGATAAGAATACGCAAGAAAAGGCGCTAAATACAATACTTGGCACATTGGATGCAAAAACCATAGCCGTTCCCAGGGAGAAACTATCCTTGTTCCCACCAAGAGCCATAGGTTATAATAGGAGTAGAGAATCGCTTAAAGGAAAGACCGGCGTTTCTTTTGATGCCCTATCGGCTCCGGAAACAGCTGCTGATATGACCCTAGGTTTGTTGTTACATCCAGAAAGAGCTTCGAGACTTATCCAACAAAAAGGTTTGGATACCGAACAATTGGGATTATCCGAAGTTCTGGACGACCTCATTTCAGCTACGATTAACAGGACGCATACAAATGATTATATGAACGAGGTACAGCAAAATATTAATTTTAGAGTGTTGTTTCACATCATGAACCTTGCAGCTCATGACAAAGTGCATCCACAGGTAAAAGCGATAGCCAATCATAAGCTAAACATAGTACGTGCTAATTTGTTTGCGAAAAAAGGAGTATACGAATCGGAGATGGTAAGACGTATAGATGCCTTCCAAAAGCATCCGGAACAATTTAAGGTAATACCTGTTCCAAAGATTCCCGACGGATCTCCCATAGGTATGGATTGTATGAACTAATGCGTCCAGTTCAGTAGCAGTATACAGTGGCAATGTTACCATTCATCTGATAAGCCCTTTCCAAATCTTGGTCTTGGACTTAATTTGAACTTAATTTTAAAATGGAAATAAATCTAATTAGTGATACAGTGACCCAACCTACCGAGGGAATGTTAAAAGCTATGATGGCGGCTAAGGTGGGAGACGATGTTTTTAAAGCGGACCCTACAATAAACCTGCTAGAATCCAAAGTGGCCAAAATGTTCGGAATGGAGGCGGCACTATTCTTTCCCAGTGGAACCATGGCTAACCAAACAGCCATTAAACTTCACACAAAGCAAGGGGAGCAGTTGATTTGTGATAAGTATGCGCATGTATATAACTATGAGGGCGGAGGAGTAAGTTTCAATAGTGGAGTTTCTTGTAGGTTGGTAGACGGTCATCGGGGAATGATGACCGCCGATCAGGTGGTAGCCTCCATTAACCCACCCGATTTTTATCACAGTCCCCTTACTTCTTTGGTCTGCATTGAAAACACCACGAACAAAGGAGGAGGTGCATGTTGGGATTTTGAGGAACTCAAAAAAATAAAGAACGTTTGTGAATCGCATGGTTTGGCGTACCATTTGGACGGAGCTCGATTATGGAACGCTTTAATTGCCAAAAATGAATCTCCAAAAAAGTACGGAGCCCTTTTTGATACGATCAGCGTTTGCTTGAGCAAAGGTCTGGGATGTCCGGTAGGTTCTGTTCTTATCGGAAGCCAAGACCTAATTTATAAGGCTCTGCGCGTTCGAAAGGTTTTGGGCGGAGGAATGCGTCAGGCCGGTTTTTTGGCCGCAGCCGGAATGTATGCATTGGATCATCATATGGATAGGCTTTCCGACGATCACAAAAGAGCTTTGGAAATCGGGGAACTCCTACAAAAATTAACTTTCATTAAAAACGTGGAACCCATTGAAACGAATATTATCATATTCGAAATCGATGAAAGTTATATGGATGAGGCTACTTTTATACACAAGCTAAAGGAAAAGGAAATATCGATTATCGGGATGGGACAGGGAAAACTTAGAATGGTAACACATTTGGATTATACGGAAACGATGCACACCAAACTTCTTGGGATATTACACTCCTTATAGGTTGTTGGTCAGAGGTAGGGAAGCTATGCGGTTTTTAAGATTTTTTATTCCATTTTCCATCCCAGCTTCAGAACCATACAATTGACTATTACCTATTATTCTTCCTGCACTATCCTTTAATTTAAAGAGGAATTTACCATTATGGTTGGTTTTTCGCTCAAACACAGATTGATTCTCCATTAATGGACTAAGATTGGTAACGACCTTTTCAACATCCGCTTTTGTCGAAAAATGTACACTTTTCAACAACACCCTTCCCCCAGTGGTCTTTAAATGAAACTGGTAGGTATTATCTTTTTCCTTTTTTATTTCAATCATGGGAATTGGCTACATATACTAAAGATACAATTTTTTTACATGAGGCCCTTTCTTTATATTTTAAGAAATATCCAATAAAAAGATAGAAAATAACGTATTTCATCGAAATTTTAACAATTTAATCAATAAATTCATTAATTTAAGCCTATATTGACACCGCATAAAGTAGCGTAACGAGCTTATTGCCTTCGTGCGCTAGAAACGGGTACTGGAAATAACCGACCGTTTTTAAAGGAATACACTAACCAACCTAAAAGGGGCTTCTTTTCAATACAATTGAAATTGAAGCCTTTTTTATTGGTGCTTTTTGAGTACCTCTAAATGGTATTTTATTTCACCGTTCATGCTATAACCAGATATTTCGTCCAATTCTTTTCCTTTGGGATTCAATATTTTGATCATAGGAAAAACTCCTTTTCTATTAAGCTTGTACATAAGTTCCTTATTATGTTTCATCTGGCCCTCGGAAATTAAGTCTTGGTTTCGGGGGATATCGATATATAGGAGCACATAATTTTGGGAAAGGGATTGAAATTCGTCGGTTTCAAATAAATCCGCTTTTAACATCTTACAGGGAGGGCACCAATCACTGCCGGTAAAATATACCAACACATTTTTGCCCGCTTCATCCGCTTTCTCAACGGCCAAGTCATAATCTGTTAACCAATCCGCTTTATAGGAAGTCTTTAAATTTGCTTGCGCATTGACAAGTATGGGAAATAAAATAAAAATTAAAAGTCGCTTCATACACCTGTTTTTAGTACTATACTAACAATAAACTTGCCATTTTAGGCAATAAGGTTGGAACGAAAAAATATGTGAACAATTGCATCATGTTCCATGTGCACATGGTCCGTACATGTTTTCAGGTAAAAATCCGATACAAATATAGGCAGTTTAGTTTTTCTTGGTAATTTAGATGAATCGACCAATTCAAAATAAGCATTTGAGAAAAACGGTGATGTTAAGCTGGGTTGTAATGTATGTATTTGCATGCAACCCAAAAGAGAAGACCCATAAATTAGATTTGTCCGTTGCCAACAGCACGGCACTTGATTATTACAACCTCGGATGGCAACAAATTATGGATTATGGACAATATGGGGCTGCGGAAGCATCCTATAGAAAAGCAATTGGGATAGATCCTAATTTTTTGATCGGCAAAAGTGTTTTGGCAAGATTAACTTTAGATCTTGGCGAAAGATTAAGTCTATATAAAGAGCTACAGATAGGGAAAGAGGTCCTTACAGGCGATGAAAGACTGTTGATAGAGGTATATTCGGCCTTTGTGAAATTAACCAATGTCAGGGAACAAACTCCCGAAAAGGCAAAGGATATCTTGAACAAAGCATTGGGTGTAGCAAAGAAAAATTTGGGTATTATCGTACGCAAATATCCAGATGAAGTTTACCTAAAGTCAGAATATATAGAGATTTTACATGCTTTATATGGCGCAAGGCCTGCACTGGATTCCCTTGAAAAATTGAGAACCCCTGACCAAAAAAGGAACCCCTTCCTTTTAGGTTATCAAGCATCCATGGAGGCGGAATTGGGATTATTCGATTTAGCCTTATTAAGAGCGGACCTGTTGGAAAGCATTATATCGGATGCATCCGTTCCCAAATCCTACGCAGTTTATGCCGATATCTACCTTAAAATGGATAGCTTGGAAAAAGCAAAACAATATGTGGACAAGGGTTTTGCACTCGATAAAAGAAACTTGGATATCAGCAGGTTAAAAACCAAAATAGATACAAAACTCCAATCGACCGCACATTGAAAAAAGCTAGGGAATCATTTAAACAGTCCGTCCATACCGGGAATATTGGGCATCCCTTCCTTAGCAACTGCGGCCAATTCCGTTTCATGTACTTCAGAGGCCTTTTCTATGGCTTTGTTAAGGGTCAGCACCAAATAGTCCTCTAACTGTTCCCTATCATTCAACAAACCATCATCTATCCGGATACTTTTAATGGTTCTATTGGCCGTAATTGTCACGTGAACAAGTTCATCCGTGGATTTTTCTTCCAAGATAACTGTATGTAATCGTTCCTTGGTCTGCTTTACTTTTTCTTGGGTTTCCTTTAATTTCCCCATCATACCCATAATATCTCCAAACATACTTTTCTTTTTAAGTTTCTTGGGTCAAAATTAGTAAATTGTGCCCTCAATTACATTTTTTATGATACCGTTGGGAAAAAAAGGGCTTGTTTTTTTGTTAAGTATTACTTTAGTGGCTGCTTGCCAAAATCAAAAAAAAGATATGACCATAAAAGATCCCCCTATAGCCAAGAAAACACCTAAGGAATTAGTGAAACATAATGATGTACGGGTAGATAATTACTATTGGTTAAACGACAGGGAAGACCCCGAGGTTATTTCTTATTTAGAAAGCGAAAATGCCTATTATAAGTCCATGACCGGTCATACCGAAGATTTTCAAGACCAACTTTTTGCCGAAATGAAATCGCGTATCAAAGAAGATGACTCCTCGGTACCATATAGACAAAACGGATATTGGTATATAACAAGATATGAGACGGGCAAAGAATATCCTATTTATTCCAGAAAGAAGGAAACTTTGGATGCCAAAGAAGAAATCATGTTCAACTGTAATCAATTGGCCGAGGGGCATGAATTTTTTAACTTAAGAGGTGTATCGGTCAGCCCCGATAATACCTTGGCCGCTTATGGTACGGATACGATATCCAGAAGACAGTACCATATCCAGATCAAGAATTTGGAAACAGGGGAGGTGTACCAGGACAAGATAGACAATACTACCGGGAGTGCCGTATGGGCCAAGGACAATAAAACTTTTTTCTACACCAAAAAGGATCCCGTTACCCTTAGGTCCGATAAGATATATAAACATAAGGTAGGGACTTCCTCCACGGAGGACGAGTTGGTTTTCCATGAAAAGGATGAGACTTTTGGCACTTATGTATACAAATCAAAATCCAAGGAATACATCATTATTGGTTCGTACAGTACGCTAACCTCCGATTATAGAATACTAAAGGCCGATAAGCCTGATGGTGATTTCCAAATTTTTTCCCCTAGGGAGAGAGGGGTGGAGTACTCCATTTATCACTATGGGGACGACTTCTATATATTGACCAATAAAGAAAAGGCCACCAACTTTAAATTAATGAAAGTGGCCGTAGAAAATACATCCTCGGAAAACTGGGAGGAGTTTATACCCCATAGGGAAGATGTATTGTTGGAAGATATAGATATTTTCAAAGATTATTATGTATTATCCGAAAGGGACAATGGGTTAAACAGGCTTAAAATAGTAAGGTGGGATGATACGGACAGTTACTACCTTCCTTTTGACAATGAAACCTATGTCGCCTATGCATATACCAATCCTGATTTTGATACGGAGGTGCTACGTTATGTATATAATGCGATGACCTCCCCTTATGCCATCGTTGATTTTAATATGGCAACCAAGGAAAAGGAGGTGAAAAAGGAACAAGAGGTTCTTGGCGGAAAATACGATAAAGAAAATTATACATCGCAACGGGTCTGGGCTACAGCCAGGGACGGCAGTAAAATACCCATATCGTTGGTCTATCATAAGGATACTGAATTGGATGGGGAGGCCCCACTTTTTCAATATGGTTATGGCTCCTATGGAAGTACGTCCGACCCCTATTTTTCGACGGTTAGATTAAGTCTTTTGGACCGGGGTTTTGTATATGCCATTGCCCATGTAAGGGGTGGTGAATATTTAGGACGCCCTTGGTATGAGGAGGGTAAGCTTTTGAAAAAGAAGAATACATTTACCGATTTTATTGATTGTTCCAAATATCTTATTGCGAACAAGTATACCAGTGCCGAACATTTATATGCCTATGGAGGTTCTGCCGGAGGTTTGCTAATGGGCGCCATAGTAAATATGGACCCAGGGCTTTATAATGGGGTTATTGCCGCTGTACCCTTCGTAGACGTAATTACCACCATGCTAGATGAAAGTATTCCGCTTACCACAGGGGAATATGATGAGTGGGGAAACCCCAATAACAAGGAATATTATGACTACATGAAGTCATACTCCCCGTATGATAATGTTAA
>JBCBZE010000022.1:0-20685 GCA_039815505.1 Bacteroidota bacterium
CAATCCAGAAAACGAGGTGGCCATATGGAACATCCATATGGATGCAGACGCTGAATTTATACTACCTGCTTCGAAAACCAAGGTAAGTAGAAACCTATACTTTTATGAAGGTACGGAAGTTGGTATTGATGATAGAAAAGTTACTTTGAACCATGGCGTTGATTTGCATTCCCAACATGAAGTCGTTATAAAAACTGGTAGTGACAGTGCTCATTTTATACTACTTCAGGGAAAGCCAATAAACGAACCCGTAGCCAAGTATGGCCCTTTTGTTATGAATACAGATACGGAGATACAGCAAGCTATGGACGAATACCGATTAACACAGTTTGGGGGATGGCCGTGGCCGTACCCGGATAATGTACATCCCAAGGAAAAAGGCAGGTTTGCCCAATATCCAGATGGTACTTTAGTGGAAAAGTAAGCCGTTACCCTTACATTTCTAGAATTAAGAAATGGAATAGCCCCTTGCCAAAATACCATCGGCCCTTTCTGGATGGCGTTTAAGATAAGCGGCAACGAACGGGCATAGGGGGGCCATTTTTAAATCGGAGTTTTTTATAAAATCCAACACTTTGGAAACCAAGGTACTGCCCACGCCTTGGCCTTCTAAATTTTGCGGGACTTCGGTATGGGTCAAATAGATGATCCCCTGCTTGGAAACCATATAATCCATATAGGCGATATCTCCATTGATATGGATTTCGAATTTCTTCTTTGTATCGGAATCATTATTGATGAGTTCCAAATCTTTCCACTGATTTTCCACTGTTTTAAAATTTTAAAAAAGCCCTGTCTTGATAACACCAGGCCCAATTTTCGTTCGGTTCCGCCGATGTGATTACGGGATGGTCATGACTTGTATAATGTTTACTGGCATGTTTATTCGGGGACGAATCGCAGCATAGGGTTATCCCGCACGCCTGGCATGTTCTTAAGTGTACCCAGGTAGCTCCGATCTCAACGCATTCCGCACATTCATAGACCTCGGCTTTTTTTATGGTACCCACATTAAATGCCGTCAAATGATGACACTTCACTCTTTTTGACCCCATACTTATATTTCTGTTAAATATTCGTGCACAAATTTAATTGCCATTGATCCCTCCCCTACGGCAGAGGCTACCCTATTCATTGCACCGGCCCTAACATCACCGGAAGCAAAAATACCAGGACTGCAAGTTTCCAATAAAAAGGGTTCGCGCTCTTTTTTCCATATTTTTCTGAAGTTATCATATTTCACCAAATCCCTTCCGGTCTCTAAAAAACCGCGTTCATTTTTAAGTATGTCCAACGTTATCCAATCCGTATATGGTCTAGAACCTATAAAAATAAACAATGCATGTGCTTCCACTTTCTTGCTTTCCTCTAAACGATCGTTGCGCAACTCCAGGTGAGACAGGCGTTTGTTCTTACCCATGACTTTGGTAATATTGGTGTTGGGAATCAGGGTAATATTATCAATTGCATTGATCTGATCTATTAAGTACCGGGACATACTGCTCGATAAATCATCCTTGCGAATAACGATATATACGTTTTTAGCGAAATTGGAAAGGTATACGGCCGATTGCCCCGCAGAATTACCTCCGCCAACGATATAGACCTCCTTGTTTCTACATGCCTGTGCTTCGGTCATGGAAGAACCATAATAAATACCTGCACCGGTATAGTCCTCAACACCCTCAGCGGGTAACTTTCTGTAATTGACGCCTGTGGAAACCACGATACTCTTGGTTCGTATTTCGGTACCATCGTCCAACACAATAATTTTGTAACCGTCCATGGTTTTAATTGAGGTCACCTCTCTTGGGGAAAGAAATTCTATACCAAAACGTTTGGCTTGGGTAATGGCCCTATGGGTCAATTCCTGTCCACTAAGTCCGTTGGGAAAGCCTAGATAATTTTCTATCCTTGAGCTGGTTCCCGCTTGTCCACCGGGAGCTTTTTTCTCGATCAAAAGTGTTTTAAGTCCTTCTGAACCCCCATATACGGCTGCGGCCAAGCCAGAAGGACCGGCACCGATAATCACAACATCATATAGGTTTTCTTTAGCTTCCGCATTAAGGCCCAAGCGCTTGGCCAATTCAGCAATGGTGGGGTTACACATACAATCACCATCCGGGAAGGATACCACCGGCATATCCTTGGTCTCCAAATTATGTAGTTGGGCAATTTCCTTGGCTTTTTCATTGACCTCCATGTCTAGCCATTGAAATGGAAACAAGTTACTGGATAAAAAATCCTTGATATCGTGGGTATGTGGATTAAATTGATATCCAACTACTTTAATACCATCGAATTCCGGTAAATAGTTTAAATGCCAAACTTCCAACAAATCGTCCAATATAGGATATAGTTTCTCCTCCGGTGGATTCCAAGGTTTGGATAAATAATAGTCTAACTGAACATCATTGATCGCTTTAATGGCGGCATCCGTATCCGAATAGGCCGTTAACAGCACTTTTTTTGCTTCGGGGTATTGCTTCTTTGCCTCCTCCAAAAATTCGACCCCTAGCATTTCTGGCATGCGTTGGTCCACCAAAAACAACGCTATAGTTTCACTTTTCTTTTTCAATTCGGTCAATACCTCCAAAGCTTCCTTGGGGGAGTTGGTTCTTAAAATCCGATATTCCTTTTGGTATCTTGATTTTAGGTCACGGGTAACGGCCGCCAGAACCTGCGGATCATCATCAATGGCAAATAGAATAGGTTTCTTCATTTTTGGGCCTTCACTTATTTATGTTATTCAATGGGGATACAAACGGTAAAATTGGTTTCTCCAAGCTTGGAGCTTACTTTGATTTCCCCTTTATGTTGATTCACGATTCGTTGTACCACTTCCAATCCCATTCCCGTGCCTTCACCAATCGCCTTTGTCGTAAAAAAAGGGTCAAAAATGGTCCTAATATTTTCTTCCGGTATACCCTTACCGTTATCTATAATCTCTGTTTTTATAAATGCCCCGTCTTTATACGCTTTCACCAAAAGTCTTCCATTTTCATCCATTGCATCAATGGCATTATCGATTAGATTGGTCCATACTTGGTTTATTTCGCTTACCATTATTTTTGGTTGTGGCATATCTTCCTGAAATTCCTTTTCAACGGCAATATTTTTTCGCTTCAACTTATGGTTCAGCATGGTCAAAGTGCTTTTAATGCCTTGCCTGATATCTGCTGATTGCGCTTCGGGAGCATTATCCATATGGGTATAACTTTTAACAGAAGCGACCAAGGCTGAAATTCGCTGGGCAGCTTCTTGAATTTCATCCACCATTTTCTCCGTGGTAAGTACGTTCTCTATCCATTCTATAGTGGTTGGGAAGTTTTCCTTTCCGGTAGTCCCATAAATCCGTTCCATGGCCGTTACGTCCATACAAAAATCGAGCAGGGTTTCGGTAAGCTCATACGGATTTTCCACATTATGTTCCTCTAACCAAAGTTCCATCGCATCTTCTTTTTCGGTCCGCTCCATTAAACCCATGTTATTTTCGGGCCTATGGGTGAGTTTTTCGAAAAGAACGTCGTTGATTACATCTATTTCTTCGGAAGTCGCTTTAATGGATATGATTCTTTTGAATTTTTCCGGAACGTTTCCCAAATGCTTTTTTAGCTCTTTTGCCCCCCGCGCCATGGCCGAGGCCGGATTATTGAGTTCATGGGCCAGACCCGCGGACAGCTTGCCCAATGCCATCATCTTTTCTGCCTGTACATTGTTCTTGGCAAATTCTCGCGTACGTGAGGTCATTTCATGAACAAAAGCTTCTGTAAGTTCATAACAACTCGTGGTCATTTTTCTAAAATGGTCACTGGACATCACCAAGACCCGGCAATCTTTTACAACTTCCCCATAACCAATGGCGGTAGTGGCCCTGGAATAGGGCAGGGCACCGGAAATACCATTTTGATGTACCTTGGCCACCAATTTATAGTTGCCATTTTGTTCTACCTTAATATCAATTTCCCCTTCCAATAGGATAAAGAGCCTATCTATGGGATCTCCCTTGCTAAAAAGGAAACCACCAACGGGTATATGTTCCAAGTGTGAATGCTGAATAAGCCATTGCAACTGTTCTTCAGGAACTTCGGATATAGCGGAAACTTTGCTTAAATGCATCGGGGTTACTTCCATCTTTTAAAAATAAACCATTAGTTTACCTTTTGCAATAGCCCAAATGTGAAGGAAATGTTATAAAAGCAAGGTTGGGAATCAGCGATTAAAATAACACCTTTAGGCCATGAAGGGTAAAAATTATCTTATACCCTTACTATCTTGGCTCCGATGGCCCTTAAACGCGTATCAATAGCTTCATAACCACGGTCTATCTGTTCTATGTTGTGGATGGTAGAAGTTCCCTTGGCGGACAAAGCGGCGATCAGCAAGGAAATCCCAGCCCTTATATCCGGGGATACCATGGTCGTGGCCTTTAAGGTAGATTTAAAGTCATGCCCTATAACCGTGGCCCTATGGGGATCGCATAGAATTATTTTAGCGCCCATATCTATTAATTTATCCACAAAAAACAAACGGCTTTCGAACATTTTTTGATGGATCAGGACCTCCCCCCTTGCCTGTGTAGAGACTACCAGGACAATACTTAATAAATCTGGGGTAAGTCCTGGCCAAGGGGCGTCCGCAATGGTCAAAATTGAACCATCTATATAATTCTGTATCTGGTAGCCGTTTTTATGCTGGGGAATATGGATATGGTCTCCCTTGCGTTCAACGGTAATCCCCAATTTTCTAAAGGCTGTGGGAATCTGACCCAAATCGTCCCAACTTACATTTTTGATCGTAAGCTCGCTTTTGGTCATAGCGGCAAGCCCTATCCAACTACCTATTTCGATCATATCGGGCAGCATGGTATGTTCGGTACCGACCAATTCATCCACACCATCTATGTGCAACATATTGGAACCTACTCCGGAGATCTTAGCGCCCATCCGGTTCAACATTTTGCATAATTGTTGCAAGTAAGGTTCGCAGGCGGCATTATAGATGGTGGTTCTTCCTTCGGCCAATACGGCTGCCATAACAATATTGGCGGTTCCGGTCACCGAGGCTTCGTCCAGCAACATGTATGTACCCTTGAGCTTTTGCGCCTCGACACCATAAAAATGTTCTTCTTTATTGTATCTAAACTTTGCACCCAGGTTTATAAATCCTTCGAAATGGGTATCCAGTCTTCTACGGCCTATTTTATCGCCTCCCGGTTTGGGGATATACCCCTTTCCAAAACGAGCCAACAAGGGGCCTACCAACATAATAGATCCGCGCAGTCCCCTACCATCCTTTTTAAACTGATCGGACTGTAGGTAATCCAAGTTTATGTCATCTGCCTTAAATGTATAGGAACCTTTTCCTTTTTTCTGGATTTTTACCCCTAAATCCTCTAAAAGGGAAATTAGTTTATTTACATCAACAATATCCGGGATATTCTTGATCGTCACTTTCTCTGGTGTCAATAATACGGCACAAAGTATTTGAAGTGCCTCGTTTTTGGCACCTTGGGGTGTTATTTCGCCGTGCAGTTGATGGCCACCCTCAATTTTAAATGTTCCCATTTAAGATTAAAAGATTAGTACCGCTTTTTACCACGATTGTTGTTTCTTTGATTCTTTTTACCGGAATTACCCCTATTACTTTTAGAGGGCCTGTTTTTAAGAAACTGTCCGCTGTCCGTCAAGTTTTCACCATCGGAGGCCAAATCGATACGACCGTCACTTAACTCATATAAATGTTTAAAAATAACACTGTCTTCTACCGTATCCTTATTCCAATTTAAGTAGCATTTCTTCATATGGTTGGCAATGGCATACTCCAATCCGTCTCTCATATCCCCTTTTTCCCAACTAATGGCCACATCGATCATTCGTTTTATATTATTGCCATAAAATCGATACTTAGGGAAATTTTGAGGATATTCCAAGGGCTCGGGGCGTTGTTGCAATACCTCCTTGCTGGTAATGGGGAACGGGGAGTCTACATCCAATTGAAAATCTGACATAATGAACAACTGGTCCCATAATTTATGTTGAAAATCCGGGACATCCCGCAAATGGGGCTGCAAATTCCCCATAACACTTATAATGGATTTGGCAACCTTGTTTCTTTCTTCCCTATCCGCGATGGATACGGCATGGTCCACCATTTTCTGAAAGTGGCGACCATATTCCGGTATAATGAGCTTTGAACGCTCAGTATTGTATTCTAAGTTTTCTACTTGATTCAAATTAAAAAATTTTGCTTAACAAAAATAAAAGGAAGTGTTGTTATAACGGTTGCAAAGTAGCAAAATTATAGTACATATGCTATTTTATAGGGATATTACCCCTTTAATTTCCCCCACTTCCCTATACTTTTGGATAACCGCATCGGGGTTTTTAAGGTTTACTGTAATGGAAACACTGGTGTATTTTCCTTTTTTTGATTTCTTTGATTCAATGACCGCTCCGGTATTGTCGAAGATTTTGTGGATTTGATCAATTTTTTCTGCATCCGAGGGTACAATAAATTTATAGAGATAATCCGAGGGCCAGCCATTATTCTGTTCCAACTGCTCTTTAAGGCGTACGTAAAATTCGTCCGATTTTTCAGAATCCATAATCTATTTTTTACAAATATAAAATAAGGTTCCCAAAATCCTATGAAGCGGCCATCAACAATCGGCTTATTTTCATAATGATATCCGGTATTTTGGCAAGGTTATCCTTGTGATCAAAAAAATAATGTATAAGTAGGGCGGGAAAGGATGGTACCACTTATTGGGGTTTCACTACTTTTGTAGTATCAACAAAACGGGAATTGGGTAAAAAGCGAATCGTTATTACAGGAGGTCCGGGAACCGGAAAAACAGTTGTGATACAACAGCTCGAAAAAGCAGGCTTTCACTGTTTTCATGAAATCATCAGAACCATGACCTTGGAAGCTAAGAAAAAAGGGGATGCCAAGACTTTTGTTTCCAATCCCATCGTAAGCGTAAATAATCCGGCTGAATTCAACAACGCTATTTTAGAAGGAAGGATACAGCAATTTAAGGACGCGTATAAAGTAAAAGGAGCCTATGCCTTTTATGACCGGGGCATTCCGGATGTGCTTGCCTACATGGATTTTTTTGACCAATCCTATGCAAAGCCGTTTATAACGGCATGCAAACAGCATATTTATGATACTATATTTCTATTGCCGCCATGGGAGGAAATTTATGTTTCTGACAATGAACGGTTGGAAAGTTTTGAGGAAGCATTGGAGGTCCATAAACATTTGGAAAGCACCTATACCAGATTTGGATATGATATCACCCTAGTTCCAAAAACGACCATTGAGGAACGGTTTTTATTCATCCTTAAAAAATTAAACATCCAATAGTGCAAAAAAGCCCTACAGAGATTTTACAACAGTACTGGGGTTTTTCTAAGTTCAGGGGTTCCCAGCAAAAGGTAATCACAGCTATTTTGGAGCATAGGGACGTCCTGGCCCTAATGCCCACAGGAGGGGGCAAATCGCTTTGCTACCAAGTGCCCGCACTGACATTGGAAGGCATTTGTATTGTGGTATCGCCGCTCATTGCCTTGATCCAGAATCAGGTTGAACGGCTTAAAGATCTGGGCATTAAGGCCATTGCCCTGACGGGGGGAATACCTTTTGGAGAGGTGAACGATCTGTTGGACAACTGCCGCTACGGTAACTACAAATTTTTGTATTTATCCCCTGAACGTCTGCAACAAGAAATGGTACAAAACAGGATACGGCAAATGAACGTGAGCCTATTCGCCATAGATGAGGCACACTGTATTTCGCAATGGGGACATGATTTTAGACCGGCATATCTACATTGTTCCGTTTTACGGGAACTTGCCCCGGATGTGCCCATGATAGCTTTAACCGCGACCGCTACCCAACGGGTAGCAGAAGATATTCTTACAAACTTAAGGCTTTCCGACACATTGGAGGTCAAGGATTCCTTTTCGCGGAAAAACATAGCTTTTAAGATTGTTCGTGATGAAGATAAACAGGCCCGATTAAAACAGTTGTGCCATATAAATAAAAAAAGTGGTATCGTCTATGTACGCACTAGGCGATCAGCGGAGGAAATAACCAACTTTTTACAAAAGAATAGTTTAACGGCCGCTTACTTTCATGGTGGTACCCCAAAAAAAGAAAAGAAGGAAAGACTGCAACTTTGGTTACAGGGAAAGTTGCAATATATGGTTGCCACAAATGCCTTTGGTATGGGAATAGATAAACCCGATGTGAGCCTGGTGGTCCATTATCAAATTCCCGATAGTCTAGAAAATTATTTTCAGGAAGCGGGAAGGGCGGGTCGTGACGATGAACCCTCCATGGCCGTTCTAATTACGAACAAGGCCAACGAAGATCAAGTAAAAAAACAATTCCTAAGTGTATTGCCCAAAACGGATTTCATTAAGCTGTTGTACAATAAACTCAATAATTATTTCCAGATAGCCTATGGGGAAGGCAGTAATGAAAACTTTAGGTTTAAGTTCAATGAATTCTGTGAAGTGTACGGCCTAAATCCAATGCTTGCCTATAATGGACTGCGTATATTAGATCAAAATTCCGTTATAGCCCTGTCAGCATCGTTTTCCAAAAAAACAAGTGTTCAATTTCTAGCGTCAAAATCGCACCTTTTTAGTTACTTGGAAAACAACCAAGATCATGCGCCCCTCATACGGACCATGCTCAGGACCTATGGTGGTATCTTTGATTTTGAGACCAAGATCAACACCTACTTGCTTGCCAAAAAAGCGCAGGTCCCTGAAAAAAACATCATAGGTTTATTGGAACGACTGCAAAAAGATGAAATCATCGCCTACAGGGCCCAACATAACGATTTGGAGATAACATTTCTAGTACCTCGGGAAGACAATACTACCATCAATCCGTTCGTAAAAAAAATGGAGGCCCAACGGCAAGTCAAAATTGATCATGTGACCGCGATGCTCCATTATATAAAAAATGATAAAGTGTGCAGGAATAGGCAACTACTTGCCTATTTTGGGGAAAAAATAGCCCAGGACTGCGGTATATGTGATGTATGCATGGAACGCGTCTCCGTGGTCCATGATGTCCAGAAAATAATCTCAAAGGATATTTTACGGGTTTTGACCCAAAAACAGCAGTCTTCCCGGGAGCTAATACAATCATTGCCCTATAGGGAATCGATTATTTTAAAGGTACTGCAACAACTATTGGAAGACGGGCAAATTACCATCACATTAAAAAATGAGTATAAAGTAATTTAAATTTATGGATGCGTTGAAAATTATTTTTATGGGGACCCCGGACTTTGCGGTCACCAGTTTAGCCAAGTTATTGGATAGTTCGTACAAAGTCGTGGGGGTCATTACGGCCCCGGACAGGCCCGCGGGCAGAGGGAGAAAATTACAAGGGTCCGCGGTAAAAAAATACGCTATAGATCATGGCTTAAAAGTATTGCAACCCCTTAGTTTAAAGGACGAAACTTTTTTAAGGGAAGTGAAGTCCCTCAATGCAAACTTGCAGGTGGTGGTCGCCTTTAGAATGTTGCCAAAAGTGGTTTGGGAAATGCCTAAATATGGTACTTTTAACCTGCATGCATCGCTTCTTCCCAATTATAGGGGAGCAGCACCTATTAACTGGGCCATTATGAACGGAGAGACAAAAACGGGTGTCACCACTTTCTTTATTGATGACAAAATAGATACCGGGGAAATTATTCTTCAGGAAAGTATGCGCATTACGGCCGAAGAGACGGCAGGAAGCCTACATGATAAGTTAATGGTCCTGGGGGCGGATTTGGTGATACAGACCGTAAAACAAATAGAAAAAGGAACGGTCATCCGAACAAGGCAAAGTGAGACGGCCAATTTAAGATCGGCCTTTAAGATACATAAGGAAACTTGCAAAATTCGCTGGAATCTTTCCATAGACACCATTTATAACCATATTAGGGGGTTGAGCCCCTACCCTACGGCATGGACCACATTGTATAATGGCGAAGAGGCCATTTTCCTAAAAATATATGGTGCATTTATGGAAAAGGATTCACATACCTTTAAGTCCGGAACCCTACTACAGCATAAAAGGGAACTAAAAATAGCGGTACAGGGCGGATATATTGTGCTGACCGAAATACAGTTACCGGGCAAAAGAAAAATGCCCACATCGGAGGTCCTCAATGGACTAAAATTAAAAAAAGGAGCCCATGTAGGCTGAAGCCCCGTTAACATTGGGCTGCGGGAAACAGAAAAAAAACCTGACTTTATCAACAAACGTTTCAAGTTATTAACAAAAACGTTGATTTCCCTTGGTTTTGCTTGTGTTAATGGTAAATCCGTATAAATTTGTTCAAGCTTTGAAATTATATTAACAACAATTAATTTAATTAAATTATGAACAAAACAGAATTAATCGATGCAATGGCAGCTGATGCTGGCATCACAAAAGCAGCAGCAAAAAAAGCATTGGAATCTTTTTTAGGAAATGTTGAAGGGTCTCTCAAGAAAGGTGGAAGAGTATCTTTAGTAGGTTTTGGATCTTGGTCTGTATCTAGAAGAAATGCAAGGGAAGGTAGAAATCCATCAACGGGAAAAACTATCCAAATTGCAGCTAAAAACGTTGTAAAGTTTAAAGCGGGTGCCGATTTAGGTAAAGCAGTAAACTAATCCATAGTTTTAAAATATATGAAAGCACCCCTCCCATGAGGGGTGCTTTTTTATTGGTCGCTTTTTGGTTTTCATAAGAATTATCTTATTTTTAAAATAATATCTATACATATGACCGATTTAAAACCTAAAAAAGGAAAGCTTCTAATTGCAGAACCTACACTTACCGGAGATGTGTCCTTCAATAGGTCTGTGGTTCTCTTGGCGGAACATAATGACGAGGGATCGGTAGGGTTTATCTTAAACAAACCCTTGGAATATGATATAAGTGATCTGGTCGAAGAAATAAGTATTCCTTTTCAAGTATACAACGGTGGACCTGTTGAGCAGGACAATCTATATTTTATTCACAAAGTACCCCACTTAATCCGTAATAGTGTTGAGATATCCGATGGTATCTATTGGGGAGGGGATTTTGACAACACGGTGGATTTGATCAATAAAAAGGTGATTACCCATAAGGACATACGTTTTTTTCTTGGCTATTCGGGGTGGGATTCGTTGCAATTGGATCGGGAATTATTGTCTAAATCCTGGATAGTGGTGAAAAATAAATACGAGAGTAATATTATCCAGAAGTCTACGAACGCCTTTTGGAATGAAAAAATTAAAGAGCTCGGTGGTAATTATCTAATTTGGTCCAACGCTCCCGAAAATCCCAGTTTAAACTAACCAAGCCTGGCAGCGGCATTCAATTTTCCCAATAAATCAAGGCTCACTTTTGTTTCAAACTCCTTTTTTCTGTACTTGGTAATGGGTTGTATTCCCATAATGGTATTCGTGATAAAAAGCTCATCTGCCTTTTGTAACTCAAATGGTGAAATCGATGCTTCTTCTAAAACGTACATGTCCAACGTACTTAACATCTTAATGATTTTTTTTCTTATGATACCGTTTAAGCATCCATCCTTTAAAGGCGGTGTCCTTACCACATTAGCTTTTACTACAAAAATATTACCGTTCAATGCCTCGACCACTTGTTTGGACCCGTTGAGCAACAAACAATTTTCGTAGCCGTTCTCTTTGGCAAAAATACTGCCCACAACATGTAGTATCTTATTACTGGTCTTAAGGGTGGATAGCATGTCCGCATTAACACTAAAATCCTTAAAAAGCTCTACTTCATAAGGTTTTGAGTCAAACTCGTAAAATACGGACGTTAATACATCGGCCTCTATCGTATAGGAAATACCATTTGTATCTGGCATATATAGTCCGCCGTCATTTCTAAATACGGTAAGACGGGCACGTGCCGAAGTGTTCTCGAGATTATTGGAGGCCACACACGTTAACAGCTGTTCTTCCAAAAACTCCATAGTGAAGTTCATGGGGATTTCCATGCGGAGGATACGCATAGACGCCATTAATCTAAGATAATGGTCTTCCCAGAAGTAAATCTTTCCATTTCCAATACGGATCGTTTCAAAAAGTGCGTCCCCGTATCGAAATCCCCTATTGTTATGATTTAAAAAAAAAATGTCTTTAGAAACAAGACGACCATTAAAATTTATCATAAAAAAGCCTTGAAAATTCAAGGCCAAATATACATTATATTGTAGGAAATGTTATGAAGAACCTAAAACCTGTTTTAAATCGGAAACTTGATTTTCCCAAAGCATTTTTGCTTCATCTATTTCATCCTCTTCGGCAAAATCCGTTATAAACAAGGAAACATCTTTGGTAATCTCGTCCACGATGATCTTCATTTCAAAAAAACTGCCGTCCTCTTCATTTTCCAACCAAATGAACTTTACAAACTCATCGCTCTTTTTCTTTAAGAGTTTGGCATCTTCCTCTGATCCGTCCCATATAAAACTGAACAATTCCCCTCTAGAATTTACATTATCGGCAAACCATTCCGAGAGTCCGGAGGGAGTGGACAGGTACTGATATAATAATTGTGGTGAAGATTGTATCACAAACTCCAGTTCATATTTAATTTTTTCACTCATTCCAATTCCTATTTTCTACGGACAATATAGATATTTCTAAATGATAAAAAAATAAAACCATTAGAATATTTTTAAGGACCTATTGTTGATGAACAGGAAATTAAACTCTATATTTGCAGCCGTTTAAAAACCTATGGCGAGGTAGCTCAGCTGGTTAGAGCGTCGGATTCATAACCCGGAGGCCGAGGGTTCAAGTCCCTCTCTCGCTACCAATACATAAAGGAACTTCATTCTTTGAGGTTCCTTTGTCTTTTTTGGTATAACGCAGACATAACATTTTGGGGTTTTTCAACAGTTTCATAGGAGCGGTCTGGATGAACAGTAGTTATTTTACTCGGAACGCACTATTACAAGGACAATGCCGACGTAGGTTTTGAACGTTTTGGAAACAAACGTCTCAATGAACGACATAAGCCTTGTTCAAAAGAATATCCACTTAAACTTGAATTAAAAAGACATACAGAAAAGCGAAAGCCCATCTGAGTCAATGCAGGTATGTATATGCAAGGTTATCGCTAGTTTGTTGGGCATAACTTTGTCACACAATTATGCGAACCAAGCGTAGATTTAGGAAAAAACAAGTACCATTAGGGCGTGGTTAAAGCAACACAACTGAAATATATACCCATGTGGCTACAAATACTTTTGAAAACATAAGAAATCCACTAGATTAGCGATCTTAAAAAAAAGAAATAAACCCAACAAGATACGTTTATCCCCTTATTGGCAAAAACTAACCAAAATCTATGAAAAAGATTATTTTGATTTTCACGGTTATATTATGTATTAGCTGTGAAAAAGAAGTTTTAGTTGAACAATCAACAAATGTAAGTTTGGTTAATATCATTCCTGAAACATCTGGAAATTGTTCAAATGGAGGTTATACCATTGAAACGGGAATAGACATAAACAATAACGGAATTTTAGAGAGCGGTGAAGTCCAGGCAACAAATTTTATATGCAACCAAGCTGATGGTGAAAACGAACTTAATAGTTTAATAAACGTTATCGAAGAACCCATTTCTGAAAATTGTCCTAATGGAGGGTTTAAAGTTGAAACGGGAATAGACATAGATAACAGCGGAATTTTAGAGAGCGGTGAGGTTCAGGTAACAAGTTTTATATGCAACGGAACTGATGGTGAAAATGGACTTATTAGTTTAATAAACATTATCGAAGAACCCATTTCTGAAAATTGCCCTAATGGAGGGTTTAAAGTTGAAACGGGAATAGACATAAACAATAACGGAATTTTAGAGAGTGGTGAAGTTCAGGCAACAAATTTTATATGCAACCAAGCTGATGGTGAAAATGGACTTAATAGTTTGATAAACATTATCGAAGAACCAATTGGTGAAAACTGCCCCAATGGAGGTTTTAAAATTGAAACGGGAATAGACATAAATACTAACGGAATTTTAGAGAGCGATGAAGTGCAGGCAACAAATTTTATATGCAATCAAGAAGAGGATGTACCAAACAATATAAACACCCAGTATGATATTGAAGGTATTTTGACATATGGTCAATCTTTAGCTGTAAGTGCTGGTGCCAGTGATCAATCTGGTGATTTTAAAAACTCTTTGGCTTTCATTGGAGGTAATTCAGTTGTTGGAGACATAGATGTGAATTCTTTTGTAGAAATTGAAAATAGTTCAAATGTAGAATATGCACCTGTTATGGCATCAACCTTGGTAGCTTTAGGCTTAATTGAATCTGAAAACAATATAGATATAAACCAATTAGGATATCAATATTTACCCTTAACCGGTGGTGTTAGTGGAGGATCTGTTTCCAGAATGAATAAAGGAACCACAGCATATCAAAATGTTATAAATGCGATAACATCCGCAAAAACATTGGCAAATCAACAGGGCAAAACTTTTGCGTGGAGAGTAATAAATTGGGTTCAAGGAGAATCCAACAGATTTGATACGAAACAAGAGTATTATGATAAGGTAGAATTGTTGTTTAACAATTTTAATTCAGACATTAAAAATATAACCGGACAATCTGAAGATATTATTTTTATAATTCATCAAACCAGCCCTTGGCTTGGTAGAGATCTGGGCAGTGGGGTGATGACAGAGATGAATGTTCAAGAGGCACAATTACAATTAGCCAATGATAAAGATAATGTCTATTTAGATGGTGGTAGTTATCAATTCATTTATGGGGATCGTTTTCATCCTGTAGATCAAGCAACCGTAGGTTTAAAACAAGGTGTTGTCTTAAAAAGAGTTTTAAATGACGAAAAAAAATGGAAAACCTTTAGGCCTATTTCTCACCAAGTGACTTCAGATGGGACGCAATATTTTATTTATTTAAAATTTGATGTACCCACAAAACCAGCTAGATTTGATACTAGTGGTGATATTTGGCACAATCCCAATGGTAAACAGCAAAACTATGGATTTGAAGTACTGAACAATGGAATTGAACAACAAACGGCAGAGCCTTTTATAACATTGGAAGATACGGTTGTTTTAACTACATCAACTGATCCAACCGGTATGACCATTAGATATGCGGTCAACGGACATCAAGGAGGTGGAAATTTATGTGATAGCCAAAATATAATCATCAGAAACAAACGTACCGATTACGTAATTGATAATTTTGCCGTAGGATTTAGTGAATATATAATTGATTAAAATAACTTTGGACAAGACCATGTAAAAAAATTACCGTTAAAGGCATACGCACAAAAATCCTTTCAGTTTTTCATAGGTAGTTAGCGGCAATTTCAATTGACATCAGTCAAAAAATAAAATATGAAACTTATATTTTACCTACTACTCGTTTGTTTTGTTGCAGGTTGTTCAAACAAGAAAAAAACAGGCAGTCCGTATTTCAATCTTCAAAGTACTTTTCTAAAAGAATCCAATACAATCAACCCCTTAATTCATGGTGTTTGGAAATCCATTGGAAACGGATATTACCTTGAAGCTAGAAAGGATAGTATCTTACTTTACAGCTATACGAATAGCTTCTGTTATAAAGAAAAGAACGATTATCTGGAAGGTTTGTTAAATTCCCAAAGTCAATTTAGTATAAGAGAAGATACACTAGGGATCTATCTAACCGATTTTGGTGATAATACTCAAATTCTACAAACAAAAAAAGACTTTATCAAGGTTGATCGACTTCCTAAGCATACAATCGGATTTTCAGAGCTGGTTGAATTGAGTTCTAAAAGGTCCTTTAAACTGTATCTGGAGACAATGCAAGAAAATTATGCCTTTAGTAAAGAAAGAAACTTGAACTGGACAGATATAATAGATAATGATAGCATACCACTGGGCAATGGAGACCTGTTCCATGCAATGGGGGAAATTGCCAAAATGACAAAAGACCAACATACGAAGGTTATTTCCGAGAATGGAAAAGCTTTGCAATATAGTATAACACCCGCAGCAGAAATTGTAAAAGAAGCTTTCAAAGAACAATCTGATATAAAGGACCTTAACGAATACTTCGACTTGTTTTTTAAAACTAGTTATAAGAATATATCGGATAGTCTATTGCAAGGAAATGGACAAAAAATTGCCAATAACAACCTAGAATGGGGTCATTTGACAAAAAATATCGGCTATATGAACATTCGTTCTTTCTCGGGTTTCCTTAGTAAAGAATTTTCCAGAAAGCAACAAATAGATAGCCTTAATCGTTACATGCAGGACATCATAAAAACCTTTGAAGATAAAGATGCGGTCATCATTGATGTTAGCTTCAACTTTGGCGGATATGATGCAACTGCACTCACGATAGCCAGCTATTTCACAGAGGAACCTGTTTTTTCCCATAAAACCCAAGTCTATACCAATGGTGAATTTTACGATGAAGATGATGTAGTTATACGACCCACTTATACAAAGGCATTTACAAAACCAGTCTATGTGCTTATGACCGATATCAGTAGAAGTGCCGCTGAGGGTTTTGCCATGATGATGAACGCTTTACCAAACGTCAAACTTGTTGGGACGAATACCTTGGGAACATTATCCGGTATGTTGGGAAAATCTATTAGCAATTTTTATACCACCTATTCCAATCAAAGATTAGTGGATTCAAATGGTGACTTTTTCGAAGTCTCCGGCGTTGAACCTGATATTAAGCTAAAGGTTTTTAGTAAAGATGATGTATTACAAAGCCATAAAAATGCAGTATTTAATTTAATAACCATGATTGAAGAAAAAAAAAGCCACTTACCATAGCTATGATTCATAGATATACACCGTAGGCTAATACTTTTAGCTGAATATAATTCCCGTTGCAATAAGCTTGGCCTATCAAATTCTATAGGAACGAAATGGTTTTTTGAATAAGTTATGGTAATTTACACTTGAGTCAGGAATACCGACAACAAACCAAAGTAAGATAGCCCATATAATTTCCGTTTTATTTTAACGAAGTTGGTCGGGAGGTTCTGTTTAATGGAATTAGTATTTAATTTATCATCTATCACATGAAAAAAATCATCTTTTCGGTTATTGCTTTTTTCTTTCTAAACACCTCTTTAGGACAGGAAATAGAAATGAAACTTAATCTACTTGGTTATAAATTTATCCAAAACGGAGAAAAATTAACTTGGAAGCAATTGGTAAATGCCACGGAATCCAATGTAGAAGCAAATCTTCTTATCAAAAAAGCCAAATCCCATAATATGATTTCCAACGTTTTGGCATTTGGTGGAGGGGTGCTTATAGGAATTCCCATTGGCCAATCCATCAATGACCGTGACCCAGACTGGGCTTTGGCCTACATTGGTGGAGGAATAGCCATAATAGGAATTCCATTCACTTTTAGCGCATTTAACAAGGCAAATGAAGGTGTTGACAAATACAACCTTTCTTTAAAGCCTACATCAGTATCGACATTTGAACCTGAATTCAAAATTGTGGTCAACGGCAATGGCATTGGTCTAAATATAACTTTTTAAAGAACCATGTACACAAGTAGGTATTGCTCATTATCGGCGCTTTAGGATTATACGGTTATTTTCATGTGACTAAAAAGTAACCGATAGTTTAAATCGGGCAAAAAATGGCGTGCCCGGTGTAAAAGTGATTTCGTCCACCGCTTGCGTCTCATTGAACAATCTGGTCTCCGTGGCAAACTGGGTTTCGTTCCATTCCGTATCCAAAAGATTCTCCACGATAAGGCCGAGCGACCAATTTTTGGAAAAATTATAATTCAGGTTCAGATCGGTTACAAAATAGCCTTCCGCTACAATGGAATTGTCTTCATTTGCCGGTCTAT
The DNA here is from genome assembly GCA_039815505.1 of Bacteroidota bacterium. Lineage (GTDB taxonomy): Bacteria > Bacteroidota > Bacteroidia > Flavobacteriales > Flavobacteriaceae > CANLWN01. The sequence continues at coordinate 17,885 of JBCBZE010000022.1, forward strand.
CCTTAATAAAACGGTAATTGATACCTCCGGAAAATTTTCCAAGATTCTGAACAGAAAGTCCACCGGACGAAGTAAGGTCAGGGGCAAGTGGAATAAAGTCTTCACCGTCCGGTTCCTCACTACTTCTCGCATACGTATAGTTAATATCCCCGTTGGCATATAACCAATCGGTCAACTGATAGCGCAATCCAAAATCGATTCCATAGCGTTCTGTTTTTCCACTGGGCTCCACAATCCCCGCATCCCCAACATATACAAATTCCTGTTGAAGAAACAAGGTCCAAAGTGCGGTATTGATCACTAGGCGATCAAAAGGCTTTATGATGGCCCCTAGGTCCGCACCAAATGCCGCAGGTAAAGTTCTTTCACCCGTATTTGCCGTAACTACCCGGGTATCATTGGAATGAAAACCAATACCTGTCTTGGCAAATAGCTGTACATTGGGCGATGCCGCAAAAATAGCGTTCAATTTAGGGCTTACAATAAACTCGTCCTCGCTTCTGGTCTGGAAAGTATCGTCCAAAAAATCCACGTAGTCGAACTTAAAGTAATCCAATCGTAAACCGGGAATAAATGTCCACTTGTTTGTTTTAAGATTTGCACTTATAAAACCAAAAGCATTGGTTTCATCGACATCTCCAAAGGCCAAACGTTCCAAAGTTTCCCTTCTATTCCGGGTACGTGATAGTTCTACATCGTTAACGTCGTCATATCTGAACCCAACTCCGGCATTATACTTAAATTGTGTATCATGGTCCCCTATATGCAAGGATCTTTCATATTGCGTCTCGGCTCCCAATATGGTACGGTTTTCTTTCTGTCGTATTTGATCCCCGTTGATAGGGTCCTCCAAAAAGAAGGTAAAATTAGAGTAGAGCTCAAAATCATATCTGGATACGAAAGCCTTGGATGTGATCCGCTGATGTTCATCTAACTGTTTACTATGGTTCAACAATATATTGGACCTCCCAGTAATACCACCCTCGGTATCATCTATAGCTCCAAATCTTCCTATGATTCCCTGATCTACGGCGCGTTGCGGAATTTGACCTGAGGCATCCCATTTGCTCTGGAAATGAGAAAGTGTAATGGTCAGCTCCTCATCTTCATAATTGTTGAAATTATAGCGCCCCATTAAATTAAGCCTATTAAAATTTTGCGGGGAATCGAAGACACCATCCGTGAGTACCAATTCGGAACCTATATAGGCATTGTTAAATTCACTATCCGCCACTTTTATAAGACCAAGTGCCCTAAATGTATTAAACTGGCCTACCTCGAGCGATATTAGATCCTGGTCTAGTTTCTTTTTTGTTTCCAGACTTACATATCCTGCCGTATTAAAATTACCTTGATCGGCATAATATGGCCCTTTTCCAAAGTCGATATTATCAATAGTCTCGGGAATGATAAAATGCAGATCGGCATATCCTTGCCCATGGGCATGCGAAGGCATGTTTACGGGCAATCCATCCACATCTATGGCTATATCCGTACCATGATCAACATCAAATCCACGAAGGAAGAGTTGTTCCGCTTTTCCCCCACCGGCATGTTGACCAATAATGAGGCCCGGAACTTTTCGTAAAATTTCTTGCGCAGATTTTACGGGACTCGCCTTTACATCAACATTCACAAAATTGGTCAATGCGTTTACTTTTGAAACCAGTACAACCTGGTCTAAAGAAACGGCAGATTCTACCAGTTTCACCTGAATAGTGCTATCCAACTGATCTTGCGACACCTTGATCTTGTATTTTTCATAACCGAGAATATTAAAGAAAATAACATCGTCCACAGAAATATCGTCCAACTCAAAGTATCCCGAAATATCAGAATAGGTATAGAAACCGGTAGTTTCGTTATAAACACTTACTCCTTCTAAGGGGGTGTTATCCATGTTGGTAATGGTACCTTTTAATTCATGGGCGCGTAAGGCGCCTGCAAAAATTAGAAAGATCCAAATAGTTATATGTGTTTTCATTATTGTAATTTTTTGTGATGATTAAGACCATGCATACCCCATGCCTGCAAAATGCGGGTGGTAACTTTATAACATACCGCTATAAAAGTTTATACATGGTTTAAAATAAGTGTAGGGATATAAATAAATGCCTATACCGTCATACTACGCTACGAGACGTACTCGGCGAATAACGCATAAAGCATCCATTAGATACTACGTGGAGGCTCATAAAGCATATAGGGATGACCGTTTAATAGTTGCGCCGCATCCTGATAGACCTTATCGGGCAATCTAAAAACAAAGGGTTGGGGACAATGTATGTGTCCGGTCAGGAAGTGTTTGTCTATTTTATAGTGGGTAATGGAAGAATCGTTTTGATCGCTATCCGTATTAGCCTTTTTAAAAATAGTGTTAAAGAAGGTAATAAAGCTGTGGAGATGTTCTTCCTTGGCAATGCGGTGTTCTTGGTATACATGTACATTTTTGTGTGTCTTGGATACCGAGTCGTGGGTCAATATAACACTCGGGATTTCCAAACCATGGGTCAAAGCATGCAACAGGTCGCTACATTGTTGATGCAATGGATTCAACAAATAGCATACCCCCATTAGCATGGCCACCTGTTTTATTATCAATGGTTTCAAGCCTTTTTTATGTTTTCTTTCCATTTTATGACCCTACTTACGAGAGTTATGGCAATTGGGTTTTATATCTTATAAAAATTATTCCTCCATAAGCATTACTATGGTATCCTCTATATAGGATCCGTATTGGGCTATGGTGGGCAATTCAAATATTTTGTTCAAAGGAATCTTCATTTCCAATTCTTCGTTTA
>JBCBZE010000198.1:0-6510 GCA_039815505.1 Bacteroidota bacterium
CATATTAAAGGCACATTCCATATGGACGAAGGGTATTATTACTTTCGTAATGTTGCGAACCAAATCCTTTTTGGGGGTGCACGTAATCTTGATTTTGATGCTGAAGAAACCACTACTTTTGGCGAAACCAAGTTGGTTCAAAACCAATTGGAAACGCTACTTAAGGAGATAATTTTACCAGACGTGCCCTTGGAAATAGATTGTAGTTGGAGCGGTATTATGGGTATGGGGCTTCAAAAAAGACCTATCATAAAACAACTTTCCAATAATGTATGTTGCGGTGTTAGACTAGGTGGAATGGGTATTGCCATAGGAAGTCTAGTAGGGAAAGAATTGGCCGATATACTAAGGTGATTTAGTCAAAACTGTCAGTTCGAGTTTTTTCCTCCCGATAGCCATCGGGAGGAAAAAGTACTTCGATAAACTCAGCAGAGTTATCGAGAACCAGGTTTTTTGGTTTAAAAATTCTGATTCTCGATACAATTTTTCAGCCTTATGTTCTGAAAAACAACTCGAATTGACGAATTTTTCCCCAAATGCACTGCGGGTTTTAAAATTATTATCGTTTCTTGTAAAACCCTGAATTTGTTGAAGAAGCCTATATCGGATATGGAAAAGAGGTCAGAAACCTTGATGCCACAGGGAATTTGATCGTTCAAGGCAAATCAACAAATTCAAAAACACCGCATGAGGCTCATACTACCATTGGCTTTTTTTATTGTCTTAGGCTGCACCCCATCCAAAAATAACTTTAAAAAAGAATACAAAAAGATTTGGTTGGAGATGATCAAGTCCCAGGCATGGAAAAACACTCTGAAGGAGAATACGACAACGGATGCCGAAAACAACATGGATTTTTATGCAAGCAACACCGACGAAGTATTGGTTAAGACCAATGACCTCACAACTTTGGAGGACAACCGGGCCTTCACAGAAGAGTATGATGGTTGGGTGTCCAGAGCCTATTATAAAATAATAAAGGAAGCGGAAGAGGCGGACTATCGTCTCAAAGAGGAATATGAGCGCTTAAATGCGGTAAACACACTAAGTAACGATCAAAATGTAACCGAGGCGTTCAAAGAAAAGCTTGCCCTCATCAATAAGCGTTATCATGCCCATAGGGACATGTTGGAGGGCCTACGATCCTGGAATATTTTTAGTGAATATAGCACAGGTGATTTGGAATATTTCAAGGATGAAAACCAAGAGGAAGTATACCAATTGCGGCAAAATAATGCAGGAGAGCAGCAAATAATTGGTTTTTTGATGTATAAATTAGCAGATTTATACCACTCCAATGAATAATCGTTGAGGTGCTCAATCTTATGCGCACAAGCTCTTAAAAGTACAGTTTTTACCTCTTGCGGATTGGTCTTTAACCCCCTATTCTTCGTCCGTCCAATAAATTAATAATTCTAGATCCATAGGATGCATTTTGCTCGGAATGCGTTACCTGGATTATGGTTACCCCCTCCTTGTTCAATTGAGCGAAAAGTTCCATAATTTCCTCTCCTTGTTTCGAATTGAGGTTCCCGGTGGGTTCATCTGCCAAAATCAATTTGGGCTTGCTGATCAATGCTCTTGCAACACCTACCAATTGCTGTTGGCCGCCACTTAGCTGGGTGGGAAAAAGATCTTTTTTACCCACCATATTAAAGCGATCCAACATATCAGCGACCATGGCCTTACGCTCCGAACCTTTTAATTTTTTATATAATAAGGGCATTTCTAGATTTTCGTAAACCGTGAGTTCATCAATTAAATGATAGGCCTGGAACACAAAACCGATATATTGCTTGTACAGGTTGGATCGGTGCTTTTCCTTTAAAGTATGTACCGGTTCGTCCAAGAAGTTATAGGTACCTTCATCAAACGCATCTAGCATGCCAAGGACGTTCAAAAGTGTGGATTTACCCGATCCGGATGGCCCCATGATCGAAATAAATTCTCCTTCTTCTACTTCAAGATTAATATCCTTTAGCAAGAAGACCCGCTGTCCTCCGGACTGTACCCATTTAAAAATATTGTTTAATTGTAGAAGCATGTTTTTTATTTTTATTTCTGTTTTCTATATACAATGATCATTCATCCCGTAAGGATTCAACTGGGTTGGCAATTGCGGCCTGAAAACTTTGCCAACTCACAGTCAACAAGGCGATGAGTAGCGCGGAAACCCCTGCCAAGGCAAATACCCACCAACTTAAAGTTGTTTTATAGGCAAAACCTGTGAGCCACTGGTTCATGATATACCAAGATATAGGTACGGCAATAATAAATGCAAAGGTCACCCATTTTATAAAATCCTTGTTTAATAGTGTTAGTACTTCGATGATCGTTGCACCGTTTACCTTCCTGATACCAATCTCTTTTTTTCGTTGCACTACGGTGTAGGAGGTAAGCCCAAAAAGCCCCATGCAGGCAATAATAATAGCAAGCAGTGTAAAAACTTGGAAGGCAGTTCCGAAAGCTTTGTCCTGCTGATACTGAGCTTCAAACTTTTGATCTAAAAAAGTATAGTTGAAAGTGCTCTGGGGAAATACTTTTTTCCATTTGGTTTTTATGTCTCCTATTGCAGACCCAAATCCGGCAGTTGAGGTTGCCGAACCATTTAGTTTCACCAAAAGATTGCTCACCTGCCTTTGATAACGAATAATGGTCGGCAAGATAGGATTTTTCAACCCGAAATGATAATAATCCTTGATTACCCCGGAAACCCTCCAGTCGTTATTTCCCCAGAAACTTACGGTTTTATTCAAAATTTCCTCAGCAGATGAAATACCCATGGTCTTCAAGAAAGTTTCATTGACAATTACCTGATTACCTTCCCAATCCGTTGAAGGAAGAAATGTTCCCCCCGCCAAGAATTCAAGCCCCATCAAGTCAAAATAGTCCGGTTGGGCATGATAGCTATAAAATACCTTCTCGTCTTCTCGTCTACCGTCCGGTAAAACAATTCCACGAGTGGATGAGAGATTATCGAAACTGTCGCCAGGATAGGTTTGTGCAATGGCCGCGTTTTCAATAAAGGGCAAAGTCTTAAGTTCCTCTTTTAAGACTTTAAAATCATTAATTATTAATGAATCGGCTTTACTTGTAACTACCTCGCCATGTAACGCTATAATTTGGTTGACATCCGCTCCAATGGGTTGACTTTCAAGAAAATCGATTTGTTTGGTGATCACTATGGTACCTACCAATAAAATTATCGTAGCTAAAAATTGGGTAACAATAAGCCCCTTTCGTATGTTTGAGCCTTGCGTTGAGGTTCTCATTTTCCCTTTCAACGCCTTTGCGGGGGAGTAACTACTTAATAAAAGCGCAGGATAAAGCCCTGCTAGGACCATACCGATAAGGATAAAAGCGAAAAAGGGTAAAAAACGTATAAGGCTATTTAGGTCAAGGCTAAAATCTTTATCGGTAAGGTTATTGAAAATGGGCAATAAGATCAAGACTATGGTCAATGCAAGTGCTATGGCAATAAAATTGAGTAGCACAGATTCTATTAAAGACTGGACGATCAATTGCGATTTTTTAGCTCCCGCTACTTTTCGTATTCCAGCTTCCTTTGCCCTTTCCATAGATTTTGTCGTGGAAAGGTTAACATAGTTCAGCCAAGAGAGCATAAGAATAATGAAGGCGATCGCTGACAAAAACTTAATTCGCGTAATACTTCCATTTGCGGATACTTCATAGGGTTTATTAGAGTATAAATGGATTTCTTCAAGAGCTTCAATATTGTGCCTTTCGTCTTTGTTCTCTTCTATATCACTGGTTATTATCTTTTGACGTAAAATATCGATGTTGGTATTCTGGGCCACCTTAATATAGGTGTAGTAGTTGTTCATGTTCCAGTTGAGCTCATGCATACGGGGCCCAAAATCTATCCAAGTTTTTTGAGTTTCATAGGAAATTAAAAACGAGTTTCGGAAATGGGCATTTTTTGGAATATCGGCCATGACCCCTGTAACGGTAAGTACGGCCTCTTGACCGTTCCAGAAGGCAGAAATTGTTTTTTGCAAGGGGTTTTCATTTCCAAAAAGTCTTTTGGCAAACGATTGTGAAAGGACAATGGAATATGGATCGGCCAGAACAGTTCCCTTATTTCCTTGAAGTAAAGGATAATTGAAAATATCGAAATAAGATGGATCGGCCAATGAACCCAAGGGTTGTTCCAATATGCTACTACCTACTTTAAAAGTCAGTTTTTCGAAATAGTAAAACCGGACATAATCCAGCACCTCGGGAAATTGCTCTTTTAGGGTAGGTCCTGAAAGATTATAGGTCATGGCATCGCCTGGGACAAACGTATCTCCCTCTAAATAATCCATATATGGCCGGTACACATTTTCCGAACCCTTAAACGTATCGTAACTACGCTCATAGTTTACATATATCATTATAAGTACAAAGGAAGCTACACCTATTGCCAACCCAAATATGTTGATGAAGGAGTACAATTTGTTTTTAAGTAGATATCGGGTGGCAATTTTCAAGAATAATCTATACATAAGATTTCTTATTATTCGGTTCGCAAACTCTTTAAAGGTTGTATCAACGCGGCCCCAATAGATTGATAACTTATCGTAAGAAAGGCAATGATCATGGCCATACTCCCTGCGGTTACAAACACCTCCCAACCTATGTTCGTTTGATAGGCAAAATCCTCTAGCCAACGGTCCATGATATACCAACCTATAGGTAAGGCAATAAGGATGGCAATGGCCACCAGTTTCAAAAAGTTGATGCTTAGCAATTTGTAAATATTCTTAAAGGAGGCCCCTAGGACCATGCGGATACTTATTTCCTTCTTCCGTTGTTCCGCCATAAATGCGGAAAGTGCAAATAAGCCTAGACAGGCAATTAGAACAGCCAAAATGGCAAAGCTGATAAAAATGATTTTAATACGGTTTACGTTCGCATACATTTGGGCAAAGGAATCGTCCATAAAAGCATATCGCAAAGCCATGTTGGGCATAAATTCTCCCCATTTCCCCTTTATGGCTTCCAGAAGAGCGGATACGTTGGCCGTATCCACCTTTACCGAAATTATAGAAGGGCTGATACCAAGGAAAAAAGCAAGTGGTTCTACCTCTTGTTTCATACTATTGAATTTAAAATCCTCCACTACCCCTATGATTTCATATAAAGTGCCATATCTAGAAATCCTTTTACCCAATGGCTCCTCTAGATGAAGTTTTTCTGCCATGGTTTGGTTTATGATAACGGCCCGTCCGTCTGCCGTACGGTCTTCAGAAAAATTCCTGCCTTCTACCAAAGTCATTTCCAAGGTTTCCAAATAATCCACATCAATTGTCCAGGCCTGGGCGGCCACGTTCTCGTCAATATTGTCCCTGCCCTCGTTTACAAATACATTACCATCTCTTTTAGCGCTTTCAATGGGTAAATAATCGCTAATGGTAACATGGCTTACTCCTTCCAGGTTTTTTAGTTCGTCCTTGAAGGTGCCTACCCTATCGTTTAACATATTGGTCCCGTACAGCTGAAGTACTTGGTCTTTTTCAAAACCAATTTTGGAATTTAAAATGAAGTTCAACTGTTGGTTTACGATAAGCGTGCCGATAATCAGCACAATTGAAATCGTAAATTGAAATACAACAAGACCGCTTCGCAACCAACTAGAGCTCGCACCTGAGTTGAGTTTGCCTTTTAAGACAGCCGCTGGGCGGAATCTGGATAGATAAAAAGAAGGATATAGACCGGCAAGTACACCAACAGCAAGTGCACCCATACAAATTACGGTTATGAAATAGGGGTTTGACCATGGTATCTGTAGCGCTTTTCCAGACATTTCCCTAAAAATGGGCATCATGGCAAAAGAAAGGACAACCCCAATAATAAATGAAATGACGGTAATTAAAACAGACTCGGTCAAAAATTGGCCTATGAGGTAGCTACGAGAGGAACCAACTACTTTTCTAACACCCACTTCCTTTGCCCTATTGGCAGATTTGGCCGTGGATAGATTTACAAAATTAATGCTGGCAATAACCAGGATGAATAGGGCTACAATACCAAAAATCCAGATAATCTTAATGTCGTTTCTGGAGCTGGATTCATAACCTATGTTCGCCGAATACAAATTAATATCCGTAAGGGATTGCAGCTTAATAACATACTGTTCTTCATAGTTCTCGGGAACTGCGAAACCCGCAGCCTCGTATGATGGTAGTAAATACGTGCGTATTAACGTATTGGACATTTTTTCCTCGAAAACCGCTACATCCGTATCCGGGCGTAATACCAAATAGGTGAAATAGTTATTTTGCCACCATCGGGTCTGCTCACCCTCGCCAAATTCAACACCTGTCAAAGTGATCAAGAAATCATAGTTGAGGTGCGAATTGCTCTGAAAGTTTTCCATAACACCGTTGATCTTAAAGGGAAGATCATTGTTCCCGTTTAGATACAATACGTTGCCAACGGGATTATTTTTCCCAAAGTATTTTTCAGAAATGGCTCTTGAGATTACAATCGTATTAGGTTCCGCCA
>JBCBZE010000311.1:0-4181 GCA_039815505.1 Bacteroidota bacterium
GGTTCCGATATTTTTTCCAATACCGATTTAACTACTACGGATACTTCCGGGGAAAGAACGGGATGGATGGGCAGACATTTTGAACAGTGTTTCCCCAACTATTTATTGGATCCGCCCCCTGCTCCTGCCGCTATCCAGGTGGGGAGTTTCGGAAATTTATTGTTCCAAGGAGAAGAGACCAATTATGCCTTTGTGACCAATAACATTGACCAATTGGAAAGAATTGCGGACGATGGGGTATACTATAGCCTTGACGAATCCCTTTTTGATCCATGTATGTATGGGGATCAGCTTAAGTTTTTAAGAGGTGTGGCGAACACCACCGAAAGATATGCAGGTTTAATTCACGCAGCTTATGAGCGTGGAGCAAATGACGTAGAGTACCAAGAAAATAATTTTGCCAGGCAGTTGGCCCTTTTGGCCAGGTTGATCAAAGGTAATCTGGGTACCAAAGTATATATGATATCCATGGGTGGGTTCGATACCCATGGTAATCAGCCTTTGGCACATCAGCGATTGATGTCCAATTTATCTATTGCTATTAATAATTTCTATGAAGATCTAGGTTTTACCGATCAAGAAAATCAGGTATTAAGTATGACATTTTCTGAATTCGGGAGACGAATCTTTGAAAACGGCTCCAATGGTACCGATCATGGTAAAGCGGCGCCCACCTTATTTTTTGGATCGGGTCTAAACGGTAGTGCCTTCGTGGGTGACCACCCATCCTTGGACAGCCCCAATGGACGAGGAAACTTGGAATATACTATGGACTTTAGAGACCTTTATGCCACCGTATTGGCAGAATGGTTATGCGTGGATATTCCTTTAGTAGAACAACACTTATTAGGACATGCTTACGCTCCGGTAAACCTTGGGTTTAACTGTAGTGGTGTTGACTTCCCCGATATTGCCATGAGCAGTGATGCACCTACCTTGCCTACACAAGAAGGTAGTGACCCGGAAGCTAATCCCGAACTGTTGAACGCGATAGTACATAGACCTTTTTATCCTACGGAAAGTGCACCACATATATATCTGGAGATGCCATTTACGGCGCATGTGGATATTAAGCTGTTCAATATTCTTGGACAAAACTTAGGTACCGTCTTTAATGAAATGATGTTGGAAGGTTCTACTGAAATCAACGTTATGGAACGTATGAACGCACAATTGGCCACTGGAAAATACATTTATCAAATAAATGTCCAGGATCAACGAATGGCCAAATCGATTATGGTTGCTTAATAACGCCCCACTATGCAACTTGACCTTCGGCAGGATCAAATTTTTTTGATCCCCGAAGGTTTTTTCTTTTAGGCCAATTTTGACTTGTTGTTTTTTGTAAAGGACAATTCCTTTTTTACCCTATGATTTTTGTCTTTATGCACGCGGGATATGTCATCCAAAGGCGTTTCCGATAGTTCGTTTTTGAGCTTACTTTCACGTAACTTCGCTACAATTTTAAACTTTTTGGGATTTCCAATACTCATAACTGTTTATTTTTAATATATAGGATATTTCTTACTTAATAACTGTAGATATATCCTTTTCGTATAAAAAACCGTTGAGTTACATCAAGTCGCCCAAAAAAATCAAAATGCTTAATACACTACACCCAAATTTTATAATTAAATGCATTTAAAAAGGAATAGGGATATCTCTCCCCAAAATCTGTATTTTTGTCCCTTAATATAGATTTTGATGTCCAAAAACCCTTCCAGATATACCATTACGGCCGCACTCCCCTACACCAATGGACCCATTCATATTGGGCATTTGGCAGGTGTCTATGTTCCGGCGGATATCTATGTACGTTATTTGCGTCTCACCCATAACGACGTTGCCTTTGTGTGTGGTAGTGATGAGCATGGCGTTGCCATTTCCATGAAAGCCAAGAAAGAAGGCGTTACCCCACGGGAAATCATAGACAAATATCATGGAATCATCAAAAAGTCTTTTGCGGAATTTGGAATTTCATTCGATAACTATTCCCGCACGTCGGCATCGGTACATCATGAAACCGCTTCGGATTTTTTTAAAAAATTATATGACCAGGGGGATTTTATAGAAGAGACTACGGCACAATTATACGATGCGGAAGCCGATCAATTTCTTGCCGATCGATACGTAATGGGCACCTGTCCCATCTGTGGTCATGGGGAGGCCTATGGGGATCAATGCGAAAACTGTGGTTCTTCCCTGAACGCAACGGATCTTATACATCCAAAATCGACCATTACGGGCACGGCACCTACCTTAAAGGAAACCAAGCACTGGTTTCTACCTTTGGACAGATATACCGATTTCCTAAACGACTGGATCGTAAAGGGCCATAAAAGCGATTGGAAACCCAACGTATATGGACAATGTAAATCATGGATCGATGATGGGCTAAAACCACGGGCCGTAACACGGGATCTGGATTGGGGAATTCCCGTTCCCGTGGAAGGTGGTGAAGGAAAAGTGCTCTACGTTTGGTTCGATGCCCCCATCGGCTATATTTCCTCGACCAAGGAATGGGCAGAACGGGAAGGTAAGCCTTGGGAACCTTACTGGAAGGACCCAAACACCAAATTGGTGCATTTTATAGGAAAAGATAATATCGTTTTTCACTGTATCATATTTCCAAGCATCCTTAAGTCCATGGGCGATTACATACTGCCAGAAAATGTGCCCGCCAACGAATTCCTGAATTTGGAGGGCAACAAACTGTCTACCTCCAAAAATTGGGCAGTATGGTTGCATGAGTATTTAGCGGAGTTTCCGGATATGCAAGACGTACTGCGCTATACCTTAACGGCCAATGCTCCCGAGACCAAGGATAATGATTTTACATGGAAGGATTTCCAGGCTAGGAACAATAATGAACTCGTAGCTATTTTTGGGAATTTTGTGAATCGAGTGGTCGTATTGACCCATAAGTACTATAAAGGGCAGGTGCCACCTGCAGGGAATTTATCGACTATAGATGAAACCACCCTTGGGCAGGTACGAAAGTATCCTGAAATCATTTCAAGTTCCATAGAACGTTACCGATTCCGTGAAGCGAGTCAGGAATTAATGAATTTAGCGCGCTTGGGAAATAAATATTTAGCGGATGAAGAGCCCTGGAAGGTTATCAAAGAGGACGAGGACAGGGTAAAGACCATTATGTATGTTGCACTACAAATAGCATCGGCCTTGGCCGTATTGAGCGAACCTTTTCTACCGTTTACTTCGGAAAAATTGAACCGTATATTAAATGTCGGTTCCATTGATTCGCCTTTGGCGAATCGCATCGAGAACCAATGGAGCGATGTAACCTCCAAAGAAACCCTGCTCCCTTCCGGACACCACATAAAACCGGCCGAACTTCTGTTCAGAAAAATAGAGGACCAAGAGATCAACGCCCAATTGACCAAACTGGAGGCCACCAAAAAAGCGAATACTTCGACTGCGCTCAGCACAGGCTCAACAAATAATAAAGAAATTATGCCACAAAAAGAGACCATTACTTTTGACGATTTTTCTAAATTGGATATGCGCGTAGGCACCATTGTGGAAGCCGAAAAAATGGCCAAGGCCAAAAAGCTATTGGTCCTAAAGGTAGATACAGGTCTGGATACACGTACCATAGTTTCGGGTATTGCCGAAAGTTTTAGCCCAGAGGAAATCGTGGGTAAAAAAGTGACCGTTTTAGTAAACCTGGCACCAAGGACCCTACGCGGCGTGGAAAGTGAAGGGATGATCTTAATGACCGAAAATGCCGAGGGCAAACTGGTATTCGTAAATCCTGATGAAGATGCCGTTGGGAACGGGGAGTCTATAAATTAGCTATCCAAAGTGCTCAAAATAGCCTACCATCCTATCTATAAACATGCTTTGCCCCCAGGGCATCGTTTCCCGATGGTTAAATACGAGCTATTGCCCCAACAATTGATGCATGAAGGTACATGCATAACCGATAATTTTTTTGAACCGGAAATTCCCAACGACAAATATATTGTTGCGGTCCATGAACCGGAGTATTTCTATGATTTGCTCAATATAAAGATTCGGCCACGGGAAGCGCGAAAAATAGGTTTCCCCTTAACGGAAGATCTGGTAGAACGCGAACGCATTATTGCGGATGGTACCATGAAGGCTTGTGAGTTTGCCTTGGAGTATGGCATTGCCATGAACATTGCCGGAGGCACGCA